>CAYWIR010000105.1:0-7600 GCA_964458375.1 uncultured Neptunicoccus sp. | reverse complement strand
GACAGCTAAGACTTAGCCTCGACGGGGAGTCGTCGGGTGAAAGTAGGTGTTGGTTTTCAAGCGATTCAGCTCTTCCCGCTTGCGGTCTTCGTGGCGGTAATGGGCTTCGAATGCATCATCACGGCGTGTTGTACGTGTGGCGATCATCAGGGTGTTTGCGATTGCGTTGAACATGTCGTTTCCTTTCGTTCTGTTGCACCCTTCCTAACGCAACTTGCTTTTCAAACACGAGTTCGTAATACTTCGCATATGTTAGCTGAACTATCATATCTATGAACTGGTCCCAGATTCCATCGCTGTCAGCATTGCGTGCATTTGAGGCAACGGCGCGGCTTTTGAACTTTAGCAAAGCGGCGGCAGAGCTGAACGTGACCCATGCGGCAATCGCACAGCATGTGCGCGGGCTGGAGGCCGATCTGGGCGAGCAGCTGGTAACGCGACAAGGGCGTGGCCTTGCATTAACCCAGAACGGGCATACGCTGGCGATACGGTTGCAAGCGGGATTTGAAGAAATTGCCATTGGTATCGATGATTTACGGCGCCTGCATGACAATCGTCCTATGGGTGTAACCGTGACGCCAGCCTTCGCAGCAAACTGGTTGATGCCGCGCATGGGTGCATTTTGGCGGGACCACCCAGATATTTCCATAAATATTCAACCTTCTAGCGAAGTTGTGGATTTGGTGCGCAGCCCATTTGATATCGCCATTCGGTTCGGGGATGGAGATTGGGATGGACTAGAATCGACACTGCTGACCTATGGTGATTTCTATGTGGTCGCACACCCTGATTTGATCGCAGATCAGAAGATCGAGTGTCTAAAAGACACCGAAGACTTCGTGTGGTTGTTGGACGATCACACGATGGAACGGCGCAAGTTGCTTGAAACTGAAGGACTAGATCTAGGCAAAGTGAATTTGCAAACCATGTCGAACACAGCCGTCATATTGTCGGCGGTTATGGCTGGGTTGGGCGTTACTTTGCAGCCGCGTTCGTTGATTGAACGGGAATTAAAAGCTGGCGACCTAACGGTAATCTGCAAGTTGCAAACGGACAAGCTGGGCTATTATTTGGTTTGGCCAGAGGCGCGAGACAGCAAGAAAACCCGCACCTTTCGCAAATGGTTGTTAAAAGAGGCGCAGGCTTAAGGCTTACTTCGGGCTGCGCTTTGCCAAAATACGCTGCAATGTGCGGCGGTGCATGTTCAACCGACGGGCGGTTTCAGACACGTTGCGATCACAGAGTTCAAACACACGCTGAATATGCTCCCAACGCACGCGATCTGCGGACATCGGGTTCTCTGGCGGTGGAGGTTTATCGCCTGGTTGCGCCAGTAATGCGTTGGTCACGTCCTTCGCATCGGCAGGCTTTGACAGGTAATCTGTTGCGCCAATTTTTACGGCGGTTACCGCGGTGGCAATAGCGCCATAACCTGTCAGAACCACAATCTTTGCATCCGCCCGTTTGGCGCGCAGCACTTCGACCACATCAAGGCCAGTGCCATCTTCTAGTCGTAAATCCACAACCGCATAGGCGGGGGGTGTCGCGGTGCAAAAGGCACGTCCAGCCGCGACAGATTCCAAGGCTGTTGGGTTGAAACCCCGTTTTTCCATAGCGCGGGCAAGCCGCCGACGAAACGGTTCGTCATCATCCAAAATCATCAAAGAATTGTCTTCACCGATTTCCCGAATTTCTGTGTCCGACATAGCCATTTCCTATTCTTTTTTATGACTTTAAAGTTGGGTGCAAGTTTGGTCAAACGTCCCGTTACGTTTGTTCAATGTAACATGAAATTGTTTCTGCCATTTCAAGGGCTTCTACGTCGCGGCGAAAGAACTCCAACAGACCATCGGGACCCATCAAATAGCTGAAAGTGCTGTGATCCATTAGGTAATCTTCGCCGTCACCGTTTTTGCGGTAATAGGTCTTATAGGCCTTAGATGCTGCTTTCACTTGTTCTTCAGTGCCTGTTAACCCAACCATTTTTGGGTGCAGGACTTCGACAAAATCGGCCATAACGGGCGGGGTGTCGCGCTTGGGATCAATGGTGATGAACACAGGCTTCACCGTATGGCCCATGTCTGCGAGCAGATCGATTGCCTCTGCGTTGCGGGCAGTGTCGAGCGGGCACACATCAGGGCAGTAGGTAAAGCCGAAGTAGATCAACGTGGGGCCTGTGATCACATCTGTCTCTGTGACCGTTTTGCCTGTGTGATCTACCAGCGTGAAAGGCCCACCAATGGCGGCTTTGCCTCCTGCGATGGTTGATCCACCACAAGACTCCGGGCCGCGATTGAGCGTCAGATAGGTGCCAGCAACCAAACCCGTCACAATGAGGGCCCCAGCGGTAAGTGCGATTGCTTTCTGCATGGCGTGATTCCTTTGTCTGATCTGACGTTGCACCAAAGATCATGCATGTGCGACAAACGGCAAGACGCCAAAGAGTCACAACTGCTTGAGGATTAGATCAAAATGGCAGAGCCGAACAACACTGTTTTCAACACCGCCCGCAGCGAATGGGTTCGATTGCGCACGCTGATCAATCTGCGCTGGTTGGCCATTTTTGGGCAATGCGGTGCCGTGTTGGTGGCGGTGTTTGTGGTCGATCTGGAACTACAGCTTGGGTTGTGTGTTCTGGCGATTGGCGCGTCGGTTATCTTTAATCTGGCAGCGACGTTCATTTTACCCGAAAACAGACGGCTCTCGCAGGGTGAAACGACCCTGACGCTCTTGTTCGATTTGGCTCAGCTGGTGTTTTTGCTGTATTTGAACGGCGGGTTGCACAATCCATTTGCGCTGTTGATCCTTGCACCCGTGACGATTTCGGCCACTGCTTTGCGGTTAAATGCGACACTGTTGGTGGGTGGAGCAGCTCTGTGCGCAATCAGTTTGTTGCCGTTCTTTTACATCCCATTGCATGCGAACTCGGGTCAAATGATGGAACTGCCGCAATTGTTTGTTGCTGGATATTGGGTGGCGCTGTTCATCGGGATTTTGTTCCTTGGTGGCTACGCACGGCGCGTTACAAGCGAGATGTTCTCTATGAGCCAAGCCCTATCCGCCACACAAATGGCCTTAGCACGAGAGCACCAATTGTCTTTACTCGGGGGTGTTGTGGCCGCTGCGGCCCATGAAATGGGAACGCCATTGGCAACGATTAAATTGGTCGCGTCAGAGTTGGCGGAGGAATTGCAAGACGCACCCGAATTGCGCGAGGATGCAGAATTAATCACATCACAAGCAGATCGGTTACGTGAGATTTTGCGAGACATGGGACGGGCTGGCAAAGACGATTTACACTTAAAAATCGCGCCCTTAACTGCCGTTGTTCAAGAAGCCGCAGAGCCACATGAAAACCGCGGTACGGCGATTCACTTTCTGTTTAACGGATCACAAAAGACACCACCGCTACAGACAATTCCGCTGGCATTGCGCAATCCCGAGTTTATTCATGGTGTGCGCAATTTGGTGCAAAACGCAGTGGATTTCGCATCTAAAAATGTGTGGGTGCAAACAATCTGGAGCGATACGTCCATTCGTGTGATCGTTGGTGACGATGGTCCAGGATATCCGAGCGATCTGTTGGGGAAAATTGGCGACCCTTTCCTGAGCAAACGCAAAGGCAGTGATTTCAAAAATGCGGCACGCCCCGAATATGAGGGTATGGGGTTGGGACTGTTTATTGCCAAGACCATGTTGGAGCGCACAGGCGGTGAACTGATCTTTACCAATGGCACGCCTGATGGATATCAAACCAAAAACGCTTCACCCCAAATGCAGGTGATGGAGGGCGCAACAGGGGCCATTGTAAATGTCCGTTGGGCGCGGGATGCGATCGAAGTCGACCACCCTGGCAGCTTTGGTGAGAACCAACCCATCTCTTTTGATGGACCCTGAATTAACGCCAAATTAAGAATTATTACCAATGGTAAAAGGAGGTTTCTAAGGGATCTTCTATGCCTGACATGTCAATGTCGATTTTGTTGGTGTTTCTATTTGGCCTTGGCACATGTTTGGCTTGGGCCTTGCCAGTGCGGGGCAACATATCTGGAACATCTTTCAATTCGGTTTACGCGATTTCACAGGATGCGCCGTTTTCCATTTGGATTGAAAAAGACAACGCCGTTATTTGGCAAAACAGGTTTTGTGCCCGCCATTTCGCCGATGGTTCAACCCCTTTTGCAGGGCGGTCAGAATTCAAAACAACGAACAGCGGCAAATCCGAAAACGGTGCGACTGTGTTCGATCTAAAGAAAGAGCGGCCAAACACGGCAAGCAGCTATTCAATTCACACGCATCAGCGCGGTGCGTCGACGGTATATTATGCCCATGATGCAACGGCGCTGATTGAAACAGAAAATGAGCTAAAGCGGTTTGTTCAAACGCTGGCGGCGACCTTTGCCCATTTGCCCATTGGGTTGGCGGTTTTTGATAAGAAAAGGGACCTGACCCTGTTCAACCCCGCGCTATCGGACCTATTGGGATTGGCCCCTGATTGGCTGGCGCGTCAACCGAGCATGCGAGCCTTTTTAGACCGACTGCGCAATGAAGGTGCAATCCCTGAACCCAAAGACTTTACGGCTGTTCGCCACGAGTTTGCAGAGCTGGAAAGTGGCGCTTTTACAGGAACGTATGAGGTAGATTGGGCCTTACCATCGGGCCACATCTATCGCGTTACAGGTCGGCCCCATTCGCAGGGAGGTGCGGCCCTACTATTTGAAGACATCTCAAAAGCGGCCGCGCTGGAATCAAGTTATCGCGCAGAGTTGGGGCAACTGTATTCCGCGCTTGAAAGCCTGACAGACGCCGTTGCAATTTTTGATCAAGCGGGGGAGCTGGCCTATGCAAATGATGTGTTTGATGATTTGTGGGAATGCTCTTTGTCTTCGTCTGTCACGCCAACCACCGTTAATGATGTCACCCGATATTTTCAAAAACACAGCCTACCGACACCTGTGTGGGGTGAGTTTCGAAACTTTGTCCATGATCTGTCAGAGCGGAGCCAATGGCAGGCAGTTGTCCACCTTAAATCAGGTGCGACCCTAGAAATGACCGTTTCGCCAATCGCAGATGGGCGTGTGTTTTGCCAGTTTCACGAGACAACAAGCGCAGAGAGTGGTGATGTTTTGGGTGTTGGAAAACGCGCCGTTTAGCCCTTCTTCGTTGCAATTTGGGCAGGTCTGGGCGAAGGAACCTCTGTAAATTTAATTCGGGGGTTTGATGCAACACGCATTCCTTTTGCCAACTCTGAAAGACACGGCATTGTTCGGCGGTGCCTTGGCGGAACGTCTGGGTCCGGGGGACACCGTGCTGTTGTCAGGTGTTGTGGGTGCAGGAAAAACCGAATTGGCGCGGGCCTGTATCCAAGCACGATTGCAGGAAATCGGTGCCGTTGAAGACGTGCCCTCCCCAACGTTCACATTGGTCCAGATATACGATTTGCAAAGGGTGCAGATTTGGCATGCCGATTTGTACCGTTTAACTTCGGTAGATGAGCTTTACGAACTGGGGCTGGATCAAGCATTTGAAGAGGATATTTGCCTGATCGAATGGCCCGAACGTTTGGGTGCGTTGCGGCCCCAAAATGCGCTGTCTGTCACGATTGATTTGATTGACGAAGATCAGCGGCGGGTTTCGCTTGAATGGTCGGACAGCAAGTGGGACAGTATGCCCACTCTGACCGAGTATTTGAAGTTTCCACTGGGGTAGACGCCGTGTCTGATAGAAACAATCTGATCGAAGCGTTTTTACGAACCGCTGGATGGAATGCCGCGGATCGCGCCAAACTTGCTGGTGATGCGTCTAACCGCAGTTATGATCGGCTGAACCATGCGAAGTTGGGCCGTGCCGTTTTGATGAACGCCCCCCCAGAAAAAGGCGAAGACACGGCCCCCTTCAAGGCAATCACGGAATGGTTGCTGTCCTGTGGGTTGTCCGCACCTAAGATTTTGGCTTCAGACAAAACAAACGGTTTTCTGCTGCTAGAAGACTTTGGCGATGATCTGTTTGCGCGCCTGTGCAAGGCCGATCCAGCGATGGAATTCCCGCTGTATAGTGCGGCGGTTGATGTTTTGGTTGCGTTGAAAGATCACAAGCCGCCCAAAGACCTTGCGCCTTATGACAGCGCGGTGTTTCTGCGCGAGGCACAATTGCTAACCGAATGGTATTTGCCCGCTGCAACAAGTGTGCAAACGACGCCAGAAGTTGCAGCGTCGTTTGATCGCGTCATCTTGCAAAGCAGCGAGGCGGTGCTGAACGAAACCTATGTAACCGTGTTGCGTGATTATCATTCAGAAAATTTGCTGTGGCTGCCAGATCGGGATGGTGATGCGCGGGTCGGTCTGCTCGACTATCAAGATGCGCTGGTCGGGCACCCTGCTTATGATTTGGTGTCTTTGCTTGAAGATGCGCGGCGGGACACATCACCTGAGTTGCGGCAAGCGATGTACGATCGATATGTTGCGGCAAGCGGGTTAGATGCAGAGGCATTTAAAACCGCTTATTGCGTTTGGGGTGCACAGCGGAACATCAAGATTATCGGGATTTTTACGCGGCTGTGTCTGCGCGACAAAAAACAAGAATACCTGCGATATTTGCCCCGTGTCTGGGCGCATTTGCAAAGAGATTTAGAACACCCTGCACTTGCAAACCTGCGGGACTGGATCGCGGCACATATTCCAGAACCCACGCTGGTTATGCAGTCGCGCATTAGAAAGCACATGGATGTCAATTGATCGCGCAATGATCTTTGCCGCAGGGTTTGGCACCCGCATGGCGCCGTTGACGGACACCCTGCCAAAACCGTTGATTTCTGTGGCGGGCCAACCGCTGATCGATCATGCGTTGGCTCTTTTGGATGGGGTTGCGACGGTGGTTGTGAACACGCATTACCGCGCTGCGCAATTGGAAGCCTACTTGCAGCACCGTGATGTGATCTGCCTGCGAGAAGAGCCTGATGTTTTAGAAACAGGTGGGGGGCTAAAAAACGCCCTGCCTGTGCTTGGTCAGGGTGCGGTTCTAACGCTGAATTCAGATGTGATTTTCACGGGCGACAATCCTGTGTCACGGTTACAGGATGCGTGGGACCCCACGCGGATGGATGCGCTGCTGACACTGATTCCAATTGAAAACACCGTGGAATACGCAGGTGTTGGTGATTTCAGCATGGATGCGGCAGGTCGCATTGAACGGCGGGGTGCGCGGGATTCTGCGCCCTATGTGTACGGCAGCGTGCAGATTTTGAAAACGGAGCTGTTGGCCGATGTTGCCGAGCCTGCGTTTTCGCTGAACGTGATCTGGGATCAAATGATTGCAACAGGCCGCGCCTTTGGCCTGCCTTATGAGGGACGCTGGGTTGATGTGGGGCGGCCCGAAGGGATCGCCGTGGCAGAGCGGGTGTTGGCGGATGTTTGAAGCCACGGACTCCCCTAGGGTTTTTGCCGTTCCTGTTGGGTGCGATTTTTCCAAGAGCTTTGTCGTGGGTCTGCGGGACAGAACCAAGGGAATGGCCCCTGAAGAATTTGCGCGCGTTGAGATTTTCGTAAACACGCAACGCATGGCGCGGCGGCTCAAGGAGTTGCTGATCGCGGATGGGGCGCTG
>CAYWIR010000104.1:0-7601 GCA_964458375.1 uncultured Neptunicoccus sp. | reverse complement strand
ACGTTTTCGCGCACCGGCAAGCCAGGAAAGACGCTGGTGATTTGGAAGGTATAGGCCATGCCAGCGCGGATGCGTTCATGGGCTGGCAGGCTGGTGATATCGCGCCCGTCAAATGTCACCGTGCCCCGTGTGGCGGGGATGCGGCCGCAGACCATGCCAACAAAGGTGGATTTGCCAGCGCCGTTTGGGCCGATAATGGCGCGTGTTTGTCCTGCGGGGAGGTCAAATTCTACGTCTGTGTTTGCGGCAACGCCTGCGTAGGTTTTTGTCAGGCCTCGGGTCGATAGGATCATGGCAGCCACCCCGCGTATTTATTGCGTAACGTGCCCATGATGCCGTGGGGCAAGAACAGTGTGACCAGCACAAGGACCACGCCCACAACGATCAGATAGGCGTTGGTTTGCCCAGAGGCATAGTCGATGAGGTAGGTCATAAACAGAACACCAAAGAATGCGCCTGTGGTGGTGCCAGCCCCGCCAACGAGAACCCATAAGAGGGGCAAGATCGAGTATTGTACCGTGGCAAAGGTTGCGCCCGTATATCCAAACAAGAGGGCATAAGCCGCGCCGCCTGCACCTGAAATGACCCCTGACAGGATCACGGCCTTTAGCTTAATCGCTGTTACGTTGTAGCCGAGCATTTTGGCGCGTTCTTCATTTTCGCGGATGGCGATGAGGGTGCGGCCAAAGGGCGAGCGTATCACGTAGGCAAGCAAAAGGAGTGTCGCGGCGAAGAGTATGAGGGCGGTGTAGTAGCGCACGCTTGGGTTTGTGAGGTCGAGGCCCCAAAGCTGGCGTGTGGCCTGTTGCAACGCAAAGCCTTCGTCGCCGCGTGTGTAGGTGCCAAAGTAGAGGATCGTGAGGTAGCCTGCTTGGGCAAACATCAGAGTGACGATCATGAATGCTACGCCTGTTGTGCGCAGCACGAGAAAGCCGATAACGGTGGCAACCACCGCCGAGCATATGAGTGCGGCCAAGAATGCGGGGGCTGGGGTCCAACCGCCCAAGTGCATGGTCAGGCCAAGGCCGTACATGCCCGCGGAAAAGAACAGTGCGTGGCCAAGTGAGAGCAGGCCCGTGTACCCAAACAGCACGTTGTAGCCCATGGCATAGATTGCCAGCACCATAATGCGCGCAAGGTTGCCAGAGTGGTATTCAGGCAAGATGATAAACGCGATTGCGAGAACGGCGAGAAGGCCGAAGTGCAGTGCGTTGGATTTCGCTGTAGTCGTCATGTCGTTGATTTCCCCATCAACCCTGTTGGGCGGAAGACAAGGACCGTGGCCACCAGCAACGTAGCAAAGATTTTCGCCAGTGTGGGTGTGAAGAACACGGAAATGATGCTGTCGGCCATGCCAATTAAGATCGCAGCGATAATGGTGCCTGGCAGAGAGCCTAAGCCGCCAATGATGACCACAATAAACGCGAGGAGGAGCGGGTCGTGGCCCATGAGGTAATACGCCTGTTGAACTGGCACCACGAGCACCGCGCCAATGGCGGCAAGGCCCGCGCCAAGGCCAAAGACCACGGAGTAGACGGTTTTAACGGGGATGCCAAAGGCTTGGGCCATATCGCTGTCTTGTTGGGTAGCGCGCATAATCAGGCCTGCTTTGGATCGTGTGATGGCCAGCCAGAGCGTGATGAGGATCGTGGCCGCAGCGGCGATAACGAAGAGTTTGTATGACGTGATGGACAGGCCCCAAGGGTAATAAAACTCAAACCCTTTTTCGCCCCATTCGAACCATGGCAGGGCGATGCGGCTGTTAAAAGGGGGTTCCACAGGGCGCGGGTCGGGCCCAAAGGTCATCAACGTGGTTTGTTGCAAGATGTAAAGCGTGCCGATTGTGGCAACGATGGTGCGTTCAGGATCATAATTGATGCGGCGCAGGATCAGGCGGTCCACACCCGCGGCCAAGGAGCCGACGAGAAGCGGGGCGATGATGATGGCGGCCACAAATCCGAGTGCGGGATTGCCGCCAAATGCGGTGGCGATGTACCACGCGAGCACCGCGCCAACCATATAAAATTCGCCGTGGGCCACGTTCACGACGCGCATCACGCCAAACACAATGGACAAGCCCATCGCGGTGAGCGCCAGCACGGCAGCCGTAACGCCTCCTTCGAGGACAGCCAACAAAAGGTGGGGGCCGAAATCCATGTCTTAGCTTTTCATTAGGGGGTTAGGAAATGGCCCACCCTGTCGGGAGATGAAAGGGTGGGCTTGGTAGGAGTACCGCGCAGATTAGAAGCTCTGCGTGGTGTAATCGACTTCGTCTTCATACATCGTATCTTCGATCGATGTCGTGTGGGCGAGTGCCAGTTTTCCGCCTTCGACCTTGGAAATATACTGATGACCAAAGGTTTGGTGCGTCTTGCCGTTGAACTTTTTCGCACCTTGCGGGTGATCGTCGGACAGAGGCATATCGGACATGCTTTCCACCGCTTCGATCAGTTTTTGGCGATCCGCTGGGCCTTTGTAGTCGGCCATTTCCATGCCTTTTTTGACGATGTTGAGCGTTTCCCAGCAGCCAAACATGTGAGCGTAGGTGGAGACGTCTTTGGCATCGGACACGGATGCGCCGTTTGCATCAACGCCAACCGCTTCGCGGTACATTTTGTCGTGGCTTGACTGATCTGCCTGCGCATAGCGCGGGTTGCCTTCCCAGAAATACGTGCCTTCGAGGAATTCGAGACCAGGGGAGGCGATGTCTACCGCTTCGAGGCTGTCGATAAAGCCGAAGATTTCTGGTTTGGATGGGCCAAAGAACTCACCCATTTCTTTCACGAAGGTCAAAACAGCTGGACCAACCATGACGTGATAGATGACTTCGGTTTCCCGTGGGATTTGTGGGAAATATTTGGTGAAGGATGTTTCGGTTGGTGGGATCGCAATTTTTGCGACCACTTCGCCGCCCTGTGCTTCAATCGCGGCTGAGAAATAGTCGCGGTGGTCGTGGCCGAAAGCGAAGTCTGGGAAGATCATTGTGACCTTCTTGCCAAGGTTTTCTGACACGAAGGGGGCCATGGCCTGAACCTGTGATTTCACGTCTGTAATGCCCGGCTGCATTGTCCAACGGTTGAGCGCGCCAGAAGCAACGTGGTGGCCTTCGGATACCACGAAGTAAGGCATTTTCAATTCACCAGCGCGGGGGGCAGAGCCGTAAACCACGTGAGAGAAGAGTGTGCCGAACGCAATATCTGTGTTGTGCTGAGTTGCGAATTTTTCAACAACTTCTGCGCCACGTTTTGGATCGGTGCCGTCGTCTTCGGAGATGACTTCGACAGGACGCCCGTTGATGCCGCCCATATCGTTGATGCGTTTTACAGCGGCTTGAGTCGTACGGTCATACCAGCGGCCATAGGATGCGCCGATGCCTGTGCGGTGAACTTGGAACCCGATCTTGATGGGTTCAGAGCTTTGTGCTTGTGCGTAGCGGCCCAAGAGTGGGGCAGAGGCAAGCGCAGCGGCCCCCGTGCCGAGCAGTTTGCGGCGTGTTAATGTTGGCTTGATGAGTTTTGTCATTATGACCTCCGAGTCAGACTGTTGGGTTCGTGTTTTCTTGAAGTTTGTATGTATACTAACGAATTGTCTACAATTTTTTGAAATTAGCTTTTAGACGCTGAAATTACGCCGTAGCGTCAGAGTGGTCAGCGGCAGATTTGCGCAGTAGATTTTGGGGTGATGCAAACCCGTTCTAGCCCCGCTTTTGATCGTCTGCGCGCCTGTTTACCATGGGTTTTTGCCTGTGCGATGGTGGTGGTTTTGCCACTGATTTTCACCTCTAATAGTTCGATCATTATTCTAACGCAAATGGCGATCACCATCATTTTTGCTCTGTCTTACAATATGTTGCTGGGACAGGCGGGTATGCTGAGTTTTGGCCATGCGGTGTATATGGGGATCGGGGGATTCGCAGCGGTTCATGTGATGAACGGGGCGCTGGGCGGGGCGGTTTGGCTGCCCATACTGCCCCTGTTTGGTGGGCTGTTTTCGTTGGGGGTGGCGACCATTATAGGGGCGTTTTCCACACGGCGCGGGGGGACCAGTTTTGCCATGATCTCGCTTGGGATGGTTGAGCTGATTGCGTCCTTTTCAATCATTATCGTGGCATTTTTCCGTGGGGGCGGCATGTTGTGGGATCGCACGGACGCGCCGCAGGTCTTTGGGTTTGAGTTTGCCCAGCACATTGAGGTCTATGGTCTTGTGGCTGGGTGGATGCTGTTGTCGGTGGCGGGGATGTATCTGTTCACGCGCACGCCCATCGGGCGGTTGGCAAATGCAGTGCGTGATAATCCTGAACGGGTGGAGTTTGTCGGATATTCAGCCCGCTGGGTGCGGTTTTATTCCTTTTGTGGGGCGGGGTTCTTTGCTGGCGTTGCGGGGGCGCTGTCGGCCATTGCGTTTGAAATTGCCAGTGCGGAGAACCTGACCGTGCAGGCCTCGGGGACCATTTTGCTGATCGCGTTTTTGGGCGGTGTTGGGTTTTTTCATGGCCCAATTGTGGGTGCGGTGGTGTTTACGCTGCTGCAAACGCTGCTGAGCATGGGGTCAGAGGTTTGGGAGCTGTATGTCGGGGCCTTGTTTCTGGCGACCGTGATGTTTGTGCCAGGGGGATTGGCGAGCGTTTTGTTGCTGCACGCTTTGCCGTTTCAATTGGGGCAGGCGGGTGGTTTGGTTGTTCCTTACATACGGGTTCTGGCACCTGCCATTTTGGGATTGGTGGGCTGTGTTGGGATGATCGAAATGCTGCATCATGCGCGGCATGGGGCGGTGGATGACACGGGGATGGTGCTGTTTTGGCTGTTTGTGGATACGGCGCATGTCTGGCCGTGGGGGGCTGCCTTGGCGCTGGCGTTGGGTGGGGGATGGATGGCCCGACGACAGGTTCCAGCGTTGTTGGATGCGTGGCATCGCGCAACCGTCGTTGGTTAAGCGCCCTTTGGCGTGGCGAGCAGCCAAAGGCCCAAGACCGTATAGGCGATCATAAAGATAGATAGGGGGATCTGGCTTAGAAGCACACCGCGTCGTGTCGGGAAGTAATCGGCGGCAATGCGATGAGACAGGAGAATCGCGAGGATATGGCCGAGCACAATGGCCCCAGCTTGGGTGAGGAAGATCACCCGTTGCGTGGCGAGCGTGTTGAAGAAGCCCGTGGTGACGTAAAACTGACCTAGACCAAGGTAGTCTGCTCCGCTTTGCCATGGATCGCTGAGCGCCTTGAGCGTGTATTGGCTGTCGACCAGCAAGCTCGGTAAGAAGTGGGCGAAGTGGTAGACGAAAGCGATGGGCAGGATCGTAAGGGATTGGCGCAAAAATAGATCAGAGGCGTATTCACGCGGCGCGGTGATGCGCACGCAGAGGAAAAACAGCAAGATCAGAACTAGGTTTGCGGTGATCAGACCTGCGATGGTTTGTGGAATGATTGCAGATCGACCAGGGAATTCGAGTGGATTGATCCCAAGTTGTGCGAGCCAATAAAAGGTTTCGTTGAACCCATCAAATGTGCCTGTGCCAAGCAATATCAGTGCGAAAATGGCAAGGGAGATGGAGGGTATTGGTGCGGTCGCAATGCGCCAGCCCGGCATGCCAAAATTGATGTGCTCTGTGCGTTTGAACGGGGATATTTTGGCCATCAGAGTCAGGAAAACGGTGAGAAATTCCCCTGTGTGCAGCCAATCGCGCCCAAAAATCACCATCAGCAGAAAGGTAGCAATCCAATAGAGGCTGCCCAAAATGGCCAGTTGGATTGGGTCCGTGGCGGCAGGATTTGAAATGCCGAAACAGTTGAAAGCCAGAAGGAGAAGAGCGGCGGGCCACACCCCAAGCCATGTAGGGAGTTTGGCTGGGGGCGGGGCGTCCTGCATAAGGAGTGTGTAAAGCCCGCTCCATGGGTTCAGCCAGGCCCAAAGGTTGCCGAACTTGCCGCAGAGTATAACAAAAAGCACCCAAAACACCGTCCATGTGGTCAACGACATAAGATTTGCGAGCGGATCTGTCGGACCAAATAGGCCAATCCAGATGAGGGCTGCGAAGATGGCTGTGGAGGCTAGGCTGGGGATAAGCGTGTGGGGGTGACGGAGTGTCGTGATGTTGGCGGGGGTGAACAAGCGGCTGAGTTGTGCATGGTTAAGAGCGGCCGTAATGGCGATCGTGGCGATCACTGCAATGCCCCCTGCGGTGATGTAAATGCCGGTTGGCAGCAGGAGGATCAGCCCCTGTGATCCTGCGTGGGCGGCCACGATGGTTGGACAGAGGAAGAGTGCAAAGATCAGGACGCGTTTCATTTGGCAGAGCGTAGCGGGGAAGGGCATGGGTGTGAACGGGAAAGTTATTGGGATGTGGTGATGGGGGTTGGGGTGTGGGGTATAATTATACCATCACCCATCGTTTTCGACGCGTCATAAATGAAGCGTCTGATATGAAGCGTCATAAATGACGCGTCGAGGTTAAGGTTTTGTTAGGGAAGTGGTCAGGAGGTGGGCACAATTTGCCCCTCCGTGCCTCCCCCCATCTGTCAGCCCTAACTGTCGCGCCTCTTCACAACGCTTGATTTGCGGCGGTGCTGTGGTACGCCTTTGAAAACCCGTTCGAAAAGGAACCCGCCATGGCCGACGGTCTTTACCCAAAACAGCCCAAGCACACCTCCTATGATGTGGTGATCGTTGGGGGCGCGATGTACGGCGCCTCTGTGTCTTGGTGGTTGACCGACTGTGCTGGCTTTGACGGGCGCATTCTGGTGGTGGAGCGGGACAGCTCTTATGAATTTACCTCCACCGCACATACGAACAGCTGTATTCGCCAACAATTCAGCCGCCCGATTAACATCAAAGTGTCCCAGTTTGGGGCCGAATTCATTAAGAATTTCCGACAGTTCATGGGCGGTGATGAGCGTGTGCCTGATCTGACATTGCAAAGCTATGGCTATATGTATCTTGCGGACAACGCGGATTTTGCTGATGTGCTGCGCGAAACGCAGGCTGTGCAACAGGCCGAAGGGGCAGGGACCAAGTTTCTGACCCGCGCAGAGATCGCCGCCGCCTATCCATTCTATCAGCTTGATGACATCATCGGCGCAAACCACAATTTGGTGGATGAGGGGTACTTTGACGGCGGGACCATTTTTGATTGGTGGAAGCGTTCAGGGCGTGAACGGGGTGTCGAATACATAGAAAACGAAGTGGTCGCCATGACCAAAAATGCGGCTGGTACGGCGGTGGAGAGTGTGACACTGGCCTCTGGCGAGGTGATTTCCTGTGGCACAGTGGTCAATGCATCTGGCCCCCGTGCAGCACGGACCGCAGCCATGGCTGGGCTGACCATTCCTGTGGAGCCGCGCAAACGCTACACGTATATTTTTGATGCAGATCAACCACTTGATCGGGATTTGCCGCTGACCATTGATCCGTCTGGGGTCCACATGCGCACGGATGGGGCCTATTACCTCGCAGGTGGGGCCGCCGATGAAAACAGCGAAGAAGCAGCGGAGTATGATGATTTTGTGCAAGATCATTCGCTGTGGGAGTCAAAGTTCTGGCCAACCATCGCCAACCGCATTCCCCAGTTTGAAGCGATCAAATTGATCAACTCTTGGGCGGGGCATT
>CAYWIR010000103.1:0-7652 GCA_964458375.1 uncultured Neptunicoccus sp. | reverse complement strand
AATGCCCGCCGCCGCTGTGCCACCTGTGGCGATCAGATCGTCGATCAGCAGGACCTTTTGACCTGCTTCGATTGCGTCATCGTGCACTTCGATCGTGGCGGTGCCGTATTCAAGGGTGTAGTCTTCAGAGATTGTTTTGCCTGGCAATTTGCCCGCTTTGCGCACTGGCAAAAAACCAACGCCCAGCCGTTCGGCCACCGCACCCCCGATGATAAATCCGCGTGCTTCTAGGCCTGCAATCATATCGATGTTCGTGTCTTTGAACAGGCCCACCATCTGTGAGACCGCCAGTTTGAACCCTTCGGCATTGCCAAAGAGTGTTGTCACGTCGCGAAACATGATGCCTTCGTGGGGGAAGTCAGGGATGGTGCGGATGTAATCGGTGATGTCTTTGGTCATAGTGGGGTCTTTCAAAATCCGAAGTCGGGTTTGGATATCATAAGCCAGAACACCGCTACAAGGGCGGCAAAGGCAGGCCAGCCAAGGGCGAACCAGATGCGGAATGCGTGTGCTGCCTCGGGCGGCAAGGGGGCGTTGGTTTGTGCCGCGACCCGTGCCATATCGCGGATGCGCATTTGCAGGTGCACGACTGGTGCCCAGCAAATGAAGGCGAGCACGTAGAGTGCGTATGTGACAAGGAGCCAAGGCTCTGTCAGGGACCAGCCTTGGAGGTAGATCAACGCCAAACCCGACAGGGGTTGGATAAAACCTGCGGGTGTTGTGAACAGCCAATCCGCGATGACAACGCCAGCGGATACATGGGCGATGGTTTGCGGGTTTTGCGTGCGCCAAGCCCAGACCATTTGAAAGGCCGTGCCGATGCCCGTGCCAAACAGAACGGTGGACGACAGGATGTGTACCCATTTGGCAATAAGGTAGAGGTCAAATTCCATTACCGCTCCTTGTGCAAAATTGTGTGGAGAAGGAGCAGGACTAGGATGGGGATGTTTTTTAACAGCCCACCAAGGGGCAGGAGCCACAGGACGGGGTTTAGCAGGGTGAAGGCGGCGGTGTAGCCGAGCACCATGGCAAATTGCAGTTGTATGATCCGTTTGGGCCGCCAATCGCGCATGAGGGCGATGGCGATTAACACATCAACCAACCCGCCCAAACGTGCCATTTGGATAAGGGCCGCGTCGGGGATCGGTGAGTCAATCAGGGGCAGGAATGTTTCGGGCGGCAGGATCAAGCCAAGAATACCAGACATGAGCCAGAGCACAGCAAGGGTCAGGCGCACGGCGGGTTTCATCAGGTACAGCCGTGCATGCCAAAGGTCGGATGTTCCAACGGGGCGGGTGTTTGCGAACTGACTGAACCCGCGAGGGGTGCTGGCGATTTCGGCCTGCATGGCCGTTGTGTCCGCGACAACGCCTGCGTTGATTTGGGTCAGAGAGGTGCGCGAAATTGGACCCATTTTGAAGAGGTCACCACACCACCCCAGCAGTGACATTATCGGTGCGGGTATTGGCAAAAAGCGTGCTTTGCCCAATCCAAGCCATGTGCGGTAATGAGAGAGCATTTCGCGCATACCGAGCGTGTCTGGGCCGCCGATTTCAATCGGATTGGTGGTTGGTGGCGTGCGCAAGGCGGCGTCTACCACATGGGCGAGGTCTGTTGCGTGAATGGGGTTGAACTGTGGGTCTTGGCCTTTGAGAACGGGAACAAAGGCGGGCATTGCGGCGAGGGCGCGGATGAGGGACGATCCGCCGTAAGAGGTATCTGCGAGGACCAAGCCGCATCGCAGAGCGGTGATGGAATGGGACAGAGCCACCGCTTCGCCTGCGCGGCGAAATTCAGAGAATTCTGTGTCTGCGTCGATCCCAACGGCGGAAATCAACACGCCCGTCGCGGTGTCTGGCATCGCGGCGTAAAGGGCGTTGGGCGTGGTTTCGTGGACGGCGCGAAAGGCTGCACGGGGTCCATTTAAAAGACCCGCTGTATTGACCACGTGATCCACGCCGCTCATGTGTTCTTGCCAAAAATCTGTGGTCTGAACGAAGCTGTCTGTGAGGTCTGCTTCGATTGTGTCAAACCCCATGGCCGCCAAGGCAGATGGAGAGCGGGCGACGCAGATGACTTCGTGCCCTAAATCGCGCAGACCATAGGCCAAGTGGCGGCCGATAAACCCGTCCGCACCAAGGAGGAGTGTGCGTGGTGCGCCATTTTGCGTTTTCTGGGCGCTGGGTGCTTTCTGCTTGGTCATGTTAGCGCGCGTATTCATCAATGAAGGCTTGAATATTTCGCACGTCTTTGGGGCTGTTGAGATCAGGCAATTCGCGCAAGATTGAGAGCACGGTCGGGGAGGTGATGGCGACGGAGTGTTCGCTTTCACCGTCCTTTACGTCCGTTACGTCAACGAATTGCACACCGTATTTGCGCAGGGTTTTGGTGTCTTTCAACTGTCCGACGCGGTTGGCACGGGCCGTTAAAAAGGCCGAAAGCCGCAGGGCGGGATCTGTGCTGCTGCCAAACACGACAAAGGGTTTGGGCAGAGGGGTGATGCGGCTGATTTGGGTTTCAAAAAGATTGGTGTCAATATCAGGAGCGATTAGGATCACGCCACTGATACGGTTGGCGATGTGGCGTTCCCCTTGCAGGGATATCTGGCGCAGAGTTTCGACAACGAGGCTTGAGCCGATGGAATGTGCCACAAGAACGATGTTCCCAAAGCGGTGATCTGACAGGGTTTGCAGGAGGCTTTCAAGTCCATCGCGGGCAAACAGAACACTGTCACGGTCGCGGATGTAGGCGAGCGAGTTTTCAGTGGCAGGCCAAGAATAGTGGATCACGGTGTTCGCGTTTTGCATGTCATGGGAGATTTGCGCGAGCCGATAGGTGCCTTCAGCAAAGGATGTGTTGTAGCCGTGAATGAAGACAATCGCCGTATCAGTATGACGTGCAGGATTTTGGTTCAATGCGTGGCCAAAGGCAGTGGCGTTGGCATATTGGGTGACGTTTCTGGTGACGAAATCTGTGGCTGGGTTCGGTTTTTTGCGCGGCCATTCGATTTGGCCAGCCACATGTGTTGGTGGGATGGACACGTCGTAGCGTGCATAGCTGAGCCGTGAGGTGCGCAGGCTGGAAAAGTCGATGTCGCCGTCTGCTTGGCGTGTGGTGGCGACAAAGACTTGCCGTTCTGTTCCGATGTTTGGCGCATGGGATACTAGGTCAACCCGCTCTGGCCCTGAACACGCCATAAGGGTGATCGTAAGGGCCAGTGCGACCAGACGGGTGAACATCAGAGCACCCGACCTGCGACAGCATCCAGTTTGGCGACCAATTTAGGATCGCGGTTGTCAGGTTGGGTGAGGATCGCAAATTCTAGGGCTTTGTCGCAGCCATGCGGACAGTCTTCGCGTTCGGGTCCTAGGATTTTTGGCAGGCGGGCCACGAGGCCTTTTGCCTTTGCAGAATTGCCCATCAGGGTTTGGATGATCTGGGTGACGTCCACTTCGCCGTGGTCAGGATGCCAGCTGTCATAGTCGGTAATCATGGCGACAGAGGCGTAGCAGAGTTCTGCTTCGCGGGCGAGTTTAGCTTCGGGCATGTTGGTCATGCCGATCACGTCACAGCCCCAGCTTTCGCGGTACATTTTGCTTTCGGCCAATGTGGAAAACTGCGGACCTTCCATGGCGAGGTATGTGCCCCCTTGGTGGACGGTGATGCCTTCGGCTGTGGCGGCGTCATGGCAGGCGGCGCCAAGGCGGGGGCAGGTTGGGTGCGCGACAGACACATGCGCCACGCAGCCCGGTCCAAAGAAGGATTTTTCGCGGGCAAACGTGCGGTCGATGAACTGGTCCACGATCACAAAGTCACCTGGTGCAATGTTTTCGCGGAAGGAACCACAGGCCGAGACAGAGATCACATCAGTTACGCCAGCCCGTTTGAGAGCGTCGATATTGGCGCGGTAGTTGATGGATGATGGTGTTTGGATGTGGCCGCGCCCGTGACGGGGCAGAAATACCATTTTCACACCATCAAGCGTGCCAACAAGAAGATCATCTGAGGGATCGCCAAAGGGGCTTTCGACTGTGATCCATTGCGGGTTTTCGAGGCCGTCAATGTCGTAGACGCCAGAGCCGCCGATGATGCCAAGTACTGTGGTCATGGGGTGTCCTTACGTTTGGCCGGGTCGGCTGAGCGAGAAAGTTTCTGTCACCGCAGCGTAGTCGCGATAGCCCAAACGGGCGAGCGGTTTGTAGGAGGTGATATCGAGCAATCCGTCCTTGATGTGCTGGTCTTGGATATGGATGCCAACAACTTCGCCAATGATCATGTAGGCATGACCAGGGAGTGCGATTTCTTGGTAGAATTTGCATTCCATGGATACGGGAGCTTCGGCCACGAAGGGGGCTTTGACAACGTTTGGGGTGCCTTTGGTCAGGCCAGCATGGGCGTATTCATCGTCGCCATGTGGGTTATGCGCAGAGGAGATGTTCATAGCGTCCTGTAAATCCGAGGACACGATAGAGACACAAAACTCGCCTGTTTCGCGGATGTTGGTGAGGGAATCTTTTTCCTCATCCATGCCGATCTTTTTGCCTGTGGTGGAATACATCACCATGGGCGGGGTATCTTGGACGCCATTGAAAAACGAATAGGGCGCAAGGTTTGCGTTTCCGTCTTTATCAAGCGTGCTGATCCAGCCGATGGGGCGTGGCGCGACGATGGTTTTGAAAGGGTTGTGAGGCAGGCCGTGATCGTCTTGGCCGGGGCGATAGAACATGTGGAGTTTCCGTTTGTCAGGTCGTTGCCTCGTTTGTAGCGGTCTGATATCGCGGTGGAAAGTGGATTTGCCCAAAACGCAGTGTTCGTTTGGGGCGTACGGAAGGCACCAATGTTTCACCTGACGCCAGAAACGGAAGAGGATGGGTATGAGGTTGAGTACCTCTATGACCTTGCCTTTGCGCCGGGTCGCGAGGCGCTAAGCTCTTATCGATTGCGAGAGGGCGTGGCCCCCGTGGCCGAATTGTGTTTGGCCGCGCGGGATGAATACGGTGTGTTGGCGGGGGCCATACGGTATTGGCCTGTTGTGATTGGCCCCAAGCGGGACACCGCATTGTTGTTGGGGCCAGTGGCGGTTCACCCAACCTATCAGGGCGAAGGTTTAGGCGGATTGTTGGTGCGCGACAGTTTGGAACGGGCGCGGCAGTTGGGATGGTTGCGCGTGATTTTGGTGGGCGATGCGCCCTATTACGGCAAGTTCGGTTTTCAAAAAGCCGAGACTTTGGCTTTTCCGCCACCCACAAACCCAGAGCGTTTGTTATGCCGCGCGTTGGAAGACGGCGCGTTTGATGGGGTTGCTGGGCGAATTGGGTCTGTGTTGGTCTAAATATAGTGTGTCTGGTTCTTCGGATTGGTGCTCTATTTTATTACTTTGTGTTTGGAGCACAGTTTTTGGGCGCCCTTAAAGTGCTTGCCACTGAAAGAAATTGGAAATTCACCTCTGCCAGTAAATGAAATTACAGAATCTGGTTGAATAGTTTTGCAGTTGGCAAAAAGTATAGTTTCGTTTGAATAGTCCAACTGTGTAAAACCCAAAGCCTGCAGTTCTGATTTAAGACCTAGGAAAACCTTACGCTTGAAGGTCGCCCAAATGGGAGCGGCAGAGCCGATCCCCGCACAGGAATACGAGTTTGGAAAGGGTGCACCAATTTTGAGTTTGCTAACGGCCAGCGTGTATCTTCCGCCTTCCTTTTTGTCTTTATACTTCACTTGAAAGGTCTCTTTTGATCCTTTGATTTCCCGTGGTGGGCTACTGTTTTTGCGAAAAACGTTAGTATCTTTTTTCATTAAAAGCGTTGAGCATTCTAACACGGCCGATTGAAATGCTTCATGAATTGGTTCCGCGGCATTGGCTTTGTATGCGTGAAATGTGCCGAAAACAGCGGCACTTATGATAGTTATTGCAAGCGAAGGGGTTCGAATGTGCTTCATTTTGAGATTACTTCTTTTGGAAAACCAGTGCGAGATTATTGGCGGGCATGTCGATGGTTTTGATGTGTGTTAAAAGGTGTTTCTTTGCCTGAGCAATCACCCAAGCGTCGTCTTTGTATCCAATTTCTGGATCGTGGTCGCGCAGTTCGGTGTCAAAGGCGATGTCGCCTTCGCTGGTAAGCGCCCCAGCGCGTTTGAAGGGGCCGTAGATGAGAAGTTTGCCCTGCGGGTTGAGAGCTTGGGCGGCGTGTTTCAAGAACAGGTCGGATTCGGGTTCGCTGATCAGGTGCAGCAAATTTGCCAAAACAATCAGGTCGTTGCCTTTGACGTTTTGCGCCCACTGTGGGTCGGCGGCGTCAAGCACCATAGGGGGCAGAATGTTGGGCAAGCCACTGTCACGGGCATGGGCCGAGATGCTGCCAAGGCGGGACGCATCATGGTCCGTGGGCAACCATGTTAGATTTGGCATGGCCTGCGCGAAGGCAACGACGTGTTGGCCTGTGCCGCTGGCGATTTCCAAGGCGCGGCCTTTGGCTGGGGCGATGGATTGAATGGCGTTGCACAGGTGGGCGGCGTTTCTAGCCGCCGATGGGGAGTGCAACTTGCCACTTTCATCAAGGGGCGTGGCGGTAGAGGAGGAGGCGGACGGGGTGCGCAGCGCCATCAGTTCAGATTCACGATCTTGCCCGGATTCATGATGCCCGTTGGGTCAAGGGTGCGTTTCATGTCGGCCATGATGTTGACCGCTTCACCGTGTTCGGCCTCTAGGTACTTCATTTTGCCAATGCCGATCCCATGCTCCCCTGTGACGGTGCCGCCAAGTTCGAGGGCGCGCAAGTTCATGCGCGATGTGAGGGATTTGGCGAGGGTGAGGTCGTCTTCGTTTTTGCGATCAAACAGGAAAAGAACGTGGTAGTTGCCATCCCCAACGTGGCCGACAATCGGGGCGTTCCAGCCGTGGGCTTCGACGTCGGCGATGGTGTCATCCATAGCTTGTGCGAGTTTTGAGATGGGGACGCAAACGTCTGTGGAAATGCCATCTGTTCCCGGTTTTTGGGCTTTCATAGCGAAGTAAGCGGTGTGGCGGGCGTGCCAAAGTTTGGTGCGGTCTTCGGCTTTGGTGGCGTATTGGAAGCCGCCGCCGCCCATGTCTTCGGCAATGTCTTTCATGCGATCCGCCGTTTCAGCGACCGAAGTATCGGTGCCGTGAAATTCCATAAACAGGTGGTGCGTTTCGGTCATCGTCATGTTGGAATAGGCGTTGATCGCTTTGATCGACATAGGGTCCACGTATTCCATTCGCGCCACGGGCAGGCCCATTTGCACGGCCATAATCACGGAATTAACGGCCGATGCGGTGTCGGGAAATTCACAGACAGCGGCGGATATGGCTTCTGGCTGACCGTTGAGTTTGAGGGTGATTTCAGTGATGATGCCAAGGGTGCCTTCGGAACCAACGAACAGGTGGGTGAGGTCATAGCCTGCGGAAGATTTCTTGGCGCGGCTGCCAGTGCGGATAATGCGGCCATCGGCGAGGACCACTTCGAGCGCCATAACGTTGTCTGACATTTTGCCATAGCGCACGGTGGTTGTGCCTGACGCGGACGTGGCGGTCATGCCACCGATGGAGGCGTTTGCGCCGGGATCAACGGGAAAGAATAGGCCTGTGGCTTCCGGAAGGTAACCGCCGTCCGGTGTGAGTTGGATGTAACACG
>CAYWIR010000102.1:0-7711 GCA_964458375.1 uncultured Neptunicoccus sp. | reverse complement strand
GCCATCAAAAGATGATCGCCCATATCGGTTGTTTTGGCTTGTGGATGGGCCGCAGTGATCTGATCTGCAGGGCCGACAGCGGTGATTTTGCCGTTGGCCATGGCCACAGCGCCGTGGGTTTCATGCTGCGCGGCCTCTGGCCCGTCTGTGAACGGGTTGCCTGTGAAAGACAGGGTTTGGCCGAGGATGATTTGGGTCATTGGATGCACCGCTTGCAAAGAGTGTCAGAGTCTTTGTGTATCCCGTTCTATTCGTCGCGAACAGAGCCGTTGTGGCGAAGCGGTTTCAATAAGATGTTGAAAATCAGTATTCCGCGTAGGATTTTTCTTCAACGATTTCAGAGCCTAATGCGAGGTTGATCTGTTTCTTCAAATCCGCACGCTTGTCGTTCGTGACATAGACCGCACGGGCGAGGCGGATAAATTCGTCGCCAAAATCACCAGCCCGCTCGCAATCGCGGATGTCGTCTTCGATGTCCCACAGCTCTTTATTGACCGACAGGAGGGCGGCGTTGAGAGCGGTGATTTCATCTGATTTTGGGATGCCTTCATCTGCGACTTGGGACAAGAGGGTGTGTTCTACCTGCACGTTGGCGCGTTTGGTGGCATCGGTGATGTTGTCGAGTTTGATCGTTAGGATCGTCAGTTTGTCGAGCAATTCGCCGGGTGAAATAGGGGTGAGGATTTCACGCATTTTTCGGATGTACCAATTCTTGAATGTCGGAGTGAAGCTGTTCGAACACAGTGTCCCAATCGCCTGATTTATCCTGTCTTACCAGCCGCATAGAGGGATACCAAGGGGTGTGATCGGCAAAGGGTTCGTAGAGCCAATAGGCCTCTGAGTGGAGAAGGTTCCACACATTTGCGCCCAGCGAACCTGAGACATGGGCGATGGCGCTGTCCATTGTGATGACAAGATCAAGTTCGTTGATGAGTGCGGCGCTGTCGGCGAAGTCGCGGTCATTGGAGGCCGCGTCCACGATGATGCAAGAGGTGCCGTCTTGGACAAAGGCTTCTGACAGGGGGCCTTTGTAAAGGGAGAACATTTGCACGCCAGCAATATCGGCCAGTTGCAGGAATTGTGTGTGGCTGAACGAGCGTTTGTGATTGGCGCGGTAGGTGACAGAGCCAGACCAGAGGACGCCGATTTTAAAGTCATCGGCATAGGGTGCGATGATGGCTTTGGCGCGCGCGGTGCTGTCAGCGGGGATAGAAAGTGTCGTTGGGGCGGGCAGTGTGTCGAGCGTGGTGCCAAGGTATCGCGGCAGATCCATCATGGGACACCAGTAATCGCAGCCGTTGAGGTCTTCTTTGGTGGTGGCAAACCGTTCAACCCCAGCCAGCCCTTCGAAGACACGGCGCAAGGGAGTTTTGACGTTTAGGCGCACTGTGGCGTTTAGGTCGGCCAGCCCTTTTAGGAAGCGGGCCATAAGGATGGTGTCGCCAAACCCTTGTTCGGGTGTCACGAGGATGGTTTTGCCGTTTAGATCCTGTCCCTGCCATTGAGGGATATCAAGGTCCGGCAGCGAAATTTCATCGCCCTTCCAGCGCCAATCAAATTCGGCAAAGCCGCTTGGATAATCGCCGAGGGACAGCAGCGCAAAGGACAGTTGAATGTGGAGTTCTGGATCATTTGGGTGATCTTTGATTGCGGCTTCGAGTGCCTCTTTGGCGTCTTGGTGTCGGCCGAGTGCGCGGAGGTATTTGCCGTAAGAGGCGTGGTTTTCAGGGTTTTCAGGCAGCAATTCCAGGGATTTTTGTCGTAGTTCCAGTGCCTTTTGCGGTTCGCCTGCATCAAAATGGGCGTTGGCGGCGTTGTTGATCAGGCTGGGTGAATTTGGTTCGAGTTGTAGGGCACGGCGCTGGCATGCAACGGCCATGGCGTAGTTCTTTTCGCCCCGAAACAGCGCGCCAAGATTGGACCACATGGCTGCGTCTTTGGGCGCTTTGCCAAGGTAGACGCGGTAAAGCGTCCGTGCTGTTTGCAGATCATCGTCTTTATGGTGTTTGACGGCTGCAACACGCAATTCAGCCATTGATTTGAAGTGCATCTTGTCAGGGGTGGGATTGGTCATGTGCGTCATTCGAATTGGGGTCAAATTTTTCCCGACAGTACTGGGGGCCGTGTTCATAAGTAAACAAGTGTGTTTGCGGGGAATTGCGGTTGTTGCATTGTGGTCAACGGGGTAAAACGCGGTAACTTCACCCATTTCCCCCGCTGAGGAGGCCCGCAGATGCAGGATTACAACCCAGCCGATGTATCCCTCGTAGATGATAGTGGGGCCGATGCGGCCTATGAGTTGGATCGGGTGGCGATCGATGCAATTTTGGATGCGGTGGACACACGGCGCAAAGAAACTTTGGTGTCTTTGCTGGCGCCGTTGCATTCGGCGGATATTGCCGACCTTTTAGAGCAAATTTCGGGTGCGCGGCGCAGTGAATTGCTGTCCTTGTGGGGGGCAGAAATTGACGGCGAGGTGCTGTCAGAGCTGGATGAAAACCTGCGTGTTGATCTGATCGAGGCCATGCCTGTTGAGGTGATGGCTGAGGCGTTGAAGGATTTGGAATCCGATGACGTTGTTGATCTGATCGAAGACCTAGAAGAGCCCGAGCAGGAACGGGTTCTGGAGGCGCTGGAAGACGCAGAGCGTGTTGTTGTTGAACAAGCCCTGCAATACCCAGAAGAGACCGCTGGTCGTTTGATGCAGCGCGAATTGGTTATGGCGCCTGCCCATTGGTCGGTTGGGGATGCCATTGATTATTTGCGCGGGGCCAGTGATCTACCTGATCGGTTTTATGATGTGGTGATCGTTGATCCAAAGCTGCAACCCATTGGGAAAGTTGCGTTGTCTGCGTTGATGTCGAGCCCGCGTGATACGATGCTGGCGCAGATCATGGACGAGAATTTCCAGATTATTCCCGCCATTCAAAGCCAAGAAGATGTGGCTTATGCGTTTAATCAATATCACATGGTTTCCGCGCCCGTTATCGACGACATGGGGCGTTTGGTAGGGGTGATCACCATCGACGATGCGATGGATGTGCTGGACGAAGAAGCGGAAGAAGACCTTAAACTGTTGGCGGGTGTGGGCGATGAAAGCCTAACGGACACGGTTTATGACACGACGCGGCAGCGGTTTCCTTGGTTGGCGGTTAACCTGTTAACGGCCATTGTCGCATCTATCGTCATTGCGCAATTTTCTGGTGTGATCGAAGCCATTGTGGCGTTGGCTGTTTTGATGCCGATCGTGGCGTCCATGGGGGGCAATGCGGCGACCCAGACAATGACCGTGGCGGTACGTGCGCTTGCCACGAAGGATTTGACGCCGTCCAATGCGTGGCGGATCATCCGTCGTGAGGCGATGGTTGGGTTGCTGAACGGGCTGATGTTCGCGGTGATCGTTGGGATTGTTGGGATCATTTGGTTCGGTTCTCCCATGTTGGGTGTGGTGTTGGGGCTTGCGATGATCGTGAACCTGTTGGTGGCGGGGTTGGCGGGGATTTGCATCCCGATTGTGCTGACAAAGCTGAAGGTTGACCCAGCCCTTGCATCGGGTGCGTTTGTGACCACCGTGACCGATGTTGTTGGGTTCTTTGCGTTTTTGGCGTTGGCTGCGGTGATGCTGCTTTAGACCTTGTACAGGCCCAAGCGATCAAGCCCTAAGGGATACGAAGGGTCTGGTTGCGGCTGCCGCGTTTGATGCGCAGGCTGCTTTCGCCAATGGCCGAGACTTGCCAGCCGCTGACTTTGTCGCCTGTTTGAACCTTTACGTAACGGCCAGTGGGCAAGCGGATCAGCGCGCGGCGCTTGTTCGGTGCGCCAAAGATGCCCACAAGGTTCATGCGGGACTTCTTAAAGCGGGATTTTTCGGTTGCGGCACGGGCCACCGTTGCGGTTGTTGGCGGCGCGGATTTCACAGACCCACGGGCAGATTTGGGCAAACGTGCGGTGGCCCGTGTAGAGCCGCCTGATGTGGACACGCCAGACTGGCCGTCGTTGCGGGTTGTGGTGCTGGTGCGGGCTGCTTCGCGGGTGACACGTTCCACGACACGCGCAAGTTTGCGAGGACGGACCTTTGGTTTGGGGCTAACGGCCACGGCTTGTTTGGTGCCGCGAATGACCGCAGGTTGTTCGGCTTCGGCTTCGGTTTCAGCTTGTTCAATCAGGGCTTCGACGTTTGGAGTTTCGACCTCTGGTTCTGGCTCTGGTTTGATGATGCGCAGGTTTCTAGGCCGGACGCGTGTGCGCTTACCTGCGAGGGTTGGGTCGGCCAGTGCCAGCAGGGTTTGCTGTTCTTCGGGGGTGATGACGCGCAGCGTGCTGGGGCGTGCGCGGGCGCGCAGACCAGACAGCGATGGATCCGCTAGGGCAAGGAGGGACGCGTCTTCTTGGATGGCCTGAACCAAAGTGTCTTGGGCAATGGCGTTTGCGATTTCATCTGTGGTTTCAGCTGGGGAGTCAGGTGTGGAATCGGCAATGGCCGTTTCAACCAACGCGGCCAAGTCTGTGGTTTCGGTTGCGGTTGGTGTCGCGTCTGGATCAACCACATCTGGGTTGGTCGCAGCGGTTACAAAGGCGACCACAGATGCGAGGCTTTCTGGGCGCAAGCGCGCGCGGAAGGGACGTAAGTTTGGATCACCCAATGTGGAGAGTGTTTGCGCTTCGATCAAAGTTTCAGCCCGTTCGGACAACCCGTCAGGACGCAAGAGCGCACGCGCACCGCGCAACGTTGGGTCCGCAAGTGCGAGGATGGAGGGCTCTTCTTCGGCAACGGGTGTTTCTGGGTCTTCTGTCGCTGCTATGACCTGCGTTTCAGGAACGACCAATGTGTCGGGACGGATACGCGCACGCAGCGGACGCAGTGTCGGATCGGCGAGATCGAGAATGGAGGGTTCTGCAACCGCTTCGGGTTCGACCGCGGCCAAAAGGTCCGCTGGCACGTTCAACGTGTTGGGGCGGAGACGGGGGCGGAAACCCGCAAGAGCAAGCTCTGGTGGCTCTGGATCAACGCGATTGCGCGGTGGTACGGGCGGACGACCTGCGAAAATCAGGATGTTGTCTGGGCCAAGCGTGCCTTCGGCTGTCGGGGTTAGGGTGCCCGGTTCGGCTGTCACCAAAGAGGGTGGCGGCGCAGGGCGATCCGCAGGCTGTAGGGTTGTGTCGTTTAGCGTTGTCTCTGACGTGGGGGACAAGGGCAATCGGGACAGCAGAGCAGGCGCGAACGTTTGATCTGGGGCGGTTAAGGCCGCCAATGTGATCGTTTCGGCGGGTTCGGGCGTATTGAGGCCCAAGACCGTCATTTCAGATTGAATAATCGCGACGATTTCATCGTTTACAGATACTTCTGGCAGGTCGCGGCGGGCTTCGGCGATTTGCAGATCGGCGGTTTTCAACTGTTTTGACGACACAGAGACCTGTGGGTCATCTGATTGTACGGCTTGTAAGCGTGTAGTCGCAGGGTCTGTCACTTCGGAGGTTGGATTGAGGGAAGCGATTTGCAGGTCTGGGTATTGGCTGACGTTGGGTGCATCCAAAATGGCGGTGACAGGGGGCAGGGCCGGGGCCACATCCTGGAGGCCAAGGGTCGCGGTATCCACGGCTGGCGCTGTCACTGTGGCTTCGGGTTCTGTTTGTGTTGTGGGTTCAACGGATGCAACTTCTGTTACAGGCTTTGCTTCAGTTTCAACCGCAGCGAGGTCGGTGGGTTGATCCGATGTTGAGAGGTAAGAATAGCCAAAATACCCAACGGCAAGTCCGATGGAGGCCGCAGCCACCCATGGGACAAACCACAAAGGTTTGGCAGCGGGTTTGAGTGCTGCAATCTGGAATCGCGGTTCGCGGTCAAATTCCTTTTCCGCGTATTGCGTTGTAAAATAGTGCGGTTCAAAGCCGTTGTCTTTGGCAAAGGCTTCGGCTTCGATCAGGGTTTGACGGGCAACGATGCCAACGGGGGCGATGTTGCCAAAGCCCCTGTCGCCCAAATCAAACGAAATTTCGTGCATTTCGTAAGGAGAAAGCTCGGCAATTTGTTTGTGGGCATGGCGTACGGCGGCTTCGCCTTCAAAAACGCCAAGGCGGACTTTGGCGAGCAATACTTCGGATCGAGGGATGCGAATGACTGCGCGGCGCATGCGGCCTGTGGCAGTGGGTACACTTTCGCGTAGGGCTTCCAACTGCTCTTTGAAATCGGGAGTGGTGAGGGGAACAGTGCCAAGCGAGCTCCATCCGCCATCGCTGTCGCGATGCCAAATTGACACGCCCTCATTCGAGAGATCGAGCGCAAAATTCGGTTTGATGTCGCCCATCATGGTTCGTTTACTCTTTGCCCTTGCTGCGCGGGTACATGATTCCTTCGCAGAAATCCACGCTATTAGGGGGTTAAGTCCCTATACTAGCAGGTTTTTGCCTGATTTGGAAGCAAAGCAACGCAATGTGCTGGTGAAGCATCCAAAGCGCAGAGGTATCAGGTGGTGCCTGCCTGTAAGATAGATGGGGTTGGGCGTTGAGAAAACAAGGGCGTTTTGCAGCGAGGAGGGGGCCGATTGGCCCCCCCCTTATTGTTAGGTTGCCGCTTTGGACAAGGCTTGGTCCAGATCGGCGATGATGTCTTCGACGGATTCGATCCCGATGGACAGGCGCAGCACGGAAGGGCCAGCGCCTGCGGCTTCTTGTTGTTCCACGGACAATTGGCGGTGCGTAGTTGATGCCGAGTGGATGATCAAAGAGCGGGCGTCGCCGAGGTTGGCGACGTGGCTGAAGATTTCCAAGCTGTCCACCAGTTTGATACAGGCGTCATAGCCGCCTTTAACTGCAAAGGTGAACAATGCGCCTGTGCCGCGTGGGTAGAGTTTTTTCGCGCGGTCTGCGTAAGGGGAGGACGGCAGGCCAGCGTAGGTGACGTAGTCGACGCGAGGGTCTTTTTCGAGCCATGCGGCGACCTTTTGTGCGTTTTCTACATGGCGTTCCATGCGCAAAGACAGGGTTTCCATGCCAACCAGCGTGTAGTGCGCGCCTTGCGGGTTCATGGTCATGCCAAGGTCGCGCAGGCCGATGGCGATGCCGTGGAAGGTAAAGGCCAATTCCCCAAACGTTTCGTGGAATTTAAGGCCGTGATAGGCCTCTTCTGGTTGGGACAGGGATGGGAATTTGTCGTTTTGCGACCAATCAAAACGGCCTGAGTCAACCACTGCGCCCCCTGTTACAGTGCCTGAGCCTGTGAGGTATTTGGTGGTGGAGTGAACAACCAGCGTGGCGCCCATTTCGATGGGGCGGCACAAAAACGGCGTGGCGGCCGTGTTGTCCACGATCAGTGGAATGCCTGCTGCGTCTGCGATTTTCGCCATGGCGGGGATATCGGTGACATAGCCACCTGGGTTTGCGATGCTTTCGCAGAAAATGGCGCGGGTGTTTTCGTCAACGGCGGCTTTGACCGCGTCTTCATCGTCCATGTCCACGAATGTGGCTGACCAGCCGAAACGTTTGATTGTTTGGCTAAATTGGGTGAGCGTGCCGCCGTAAAGACGTGTGGAGGCAACCACGTTTTTACCGGGGCTCATCAGCGGGAACAGGGCCATGATCTGTGCTGCGTGACCAGAGGAACAGCACACCGCGCCGACACCACCTTCGAGCGTTGCGATGCGTTCTTGCAGCACAGCGACGGTTGGGTTGGTCAGGCGGGAGTAGATGAAGCCCACTTCTTGGAGGTTGAACA
>CAYWIR010000101.1:0-7763 GCA_964458375.1 uncultured Neptunicoccus sp. | reverse complement strand
CAGGTGTGTTCTCGCTTCTAACCGCCATGCTGTTCGTCACGCTTGACGCGGTGGACGTTGCCTTCACCGAAGCGGCAGTCGGCGCAGGCATTTCAACCGTTTTGATGCTGGGCACAATCGCACTGACATCACGGGGCACAAAGCCGCCGTCACGCTCCAACACAATGCCGCTGCTGCTTGTGATCCTAACGGGTTCGGTGTTGGTCTACGGCACTCTCGATATGCCAAACTTTGGCGATCCTAATGCTCCTGCACAGGTTCACCTTGCTCCGCACTATCTTAATGAAAGCATTGAAGAAATCGACGTTCCGAACGTGGTAACCAGCATCCTCGCCAGCTACCGTGGCTTTGACACGCTGGGCGAAGTTGCCGTTGTCTTTACTGCGGGTATCGGCGTTCTGCTGATCCTGTCTGGCCTGCGCCGCCGCCGTGAAGACGAAGAGGAGGAAGACGCCTAATGGAACACCACCTCATCCTGCGTGTTATTACGAAAATGCTGGTCGGCGTGATCATCATGTTTGCCTTTTACGTCCAATTCCACGGGGATTTCTCTCCGGGCGGCGGCTTCCAAGCGGGCGTCATCATGGCCGTTGCGTTTATTCTCTATGGGATCGTCTTTGGCCTAGATGCTGTTCAACAGGTCTTTCCCCAATGGGTTGTCCATAAACTCGTCGCGCTCGGGGTGTTACTCTACGCAGGCGTTGGCGTGTTGAACATGATGTTGGGCTATGAATTTCTCCACTACGGTTCTTTGGATCCTGCTCACATGTCCCACGGCCAACACACGGGCATCATTTGGATCGAAGCAGGCGTTGGCATCACAGTGACAGGCGTCATGATCGCCGTTTACTACGCATTCGCAGGGCGTCCACCGCGCCTTGGCGATGATGACTGGTAGGGTATCCGCATGACGCTCGAATTTTTCCTCGGACATGTAAACTACTGGCTGTTCATCGTTTTGATGATGACAGGCTTTTACATCGTTGTGTCCCGTGGCAACTACGTGAAAAAGATCGTTGGCCTGAACATCTTTCAGGTCGCCGTGTTCATGCTCTACATCTCAATTGGCAAGGTGACAGGCGGCACAGCCCCGATCTTTCCAACCAACAGCCAAGGTAAGATCAAAGTAGACCCTGAAATCGTCTACTCCAACCCGCTGCCACATGTGCTGATCCTAACAGCCATTGTTGTGGGCATCGCCACCACATCCCTTGGCCTCGCGCTGATCATCCGCATCCGCGAAGAATACGGCAGCATCGAAGAAGACAACATTCTGGAAATCGAAGCCAAAATGGCCGAAGACGAAAACAAAGAGCACGGCTCTGCAATGGGAGGCCGCGCCTAATGGCCAGCACAGCAGACGTCACACACACGGCACTGACGCTTAAAGATCATCTGCCCATTTTGCAGATTCTTATCCCGTTTTGCACGGCGCCTTTGATCGTGCTGTTCGGCTCCCGATCATTGGCGTGGCCAATGGCCTTCGTCGCATCTGTCTTGTCGCTAATCATTGCAACGCTGTTGATGATCGAGGTCTCTGACGGCAGTTATATCTCCTACCATCTTGGCGGATGGGCACCCCCCATCGGCATTGAATACCGCGTCGATGCCGCCAACGCTTTCGTGCTGTTTCTCATTGCCGCGACCGCAACCGTGGTCATGCCGTTTGCGCTTAAGTCCGTCGCGTATGAGCTGCCGCGCAAAAACCACACGCTGTTCTACGCCTGCTTCATGCTCTGCATCACGGGCCTAATGGGCGTGGTGATTACAGGCGATGCGTTCAACGTCTTTGTTTTCCTCGAAATCTCGTCGCTTTCCACCTATGTTCTCGTGTCTCAGGGCAGCTACCGCGACAAACGGGCGCTTACAGCTGCTTATGATTACCTCATCATGGGCACCATCGGCGCGACCTTCTTTGTCATCGGCATTGGCCTTTTGTACATGACAACAGGCACGCTCAATATGGCTGATATGGCGGACCGTCTGGTCGGGCAGGGCGACAATCGCACGGTCCAAGCCGCCTTCGCCTTTATCGTTGTGGGCATGGGCCTCAAGGTTGCGATCTACCCGCTGCACCTCTGGCTGCCAGCCGCTTACAACTACGCGCCCTCCGCCGTGACCACATTCCTCGCGGCCACCGCGACCAAGGCTGCAATCTACGTGATCTTGCGCTTTATGTTCACAGTGTTTCAGCCACAGTTCGTGTTTGATACGCAAATCCTGATCTGGATCATCGGCCCACTTGCGCTCCTCGCCATGTTCGCAGCCAGCTTGATTGCGATCTTCCAAACCGACTTCAAACGTATGCTCGCCTATTCCTCCATTGCCCAAATCGGCTACATGATGCTCGGCGTGGCAATGTTCTCAACAACTGGCTTAACCGCCACGATCGTTCACCTGTTCAATCACGGCATCACCAAGGCCGTTTTGTTCATGGGCGTTGGCGCATTGGTGTACCGCGCTGGCATCACCTTCTATGACCGTATCGCGGGCATGGGGCGTGTCATGCCGCTCACAGGTGCCGCCATTGTCGTTGGTGGCCTGTCGCTGATCGGCGTTCCGGGTACTGCGGGTTTCATCTCTAAATGGGTCCTCGTCCAAGCCGCTTTTGAACAAGACCTCTGGTGGCTTGCCTTGATCATCGTCGCCTCATCACTGCTGGCGGTCATTTACGTCTGGCGCGTGGTCGAAGCCTTGTACCTGCAAGAGCCGCATCCCGATGCCAAACACGCAGAGGCCCCCATGCTGATGGTCGTTCCCATGTGGATCGCAGCCATCGCTTGTATTTACTTCGGCTTTGACACGCGGTTCATCCTTGATTCAGCGCACACCGCAGCCGAAGGTCTGATGGCTGGTTCCGCAGGCATGTCCGAAATCTCAACCGCAGCGGCCGCTGCGGCTGCGAACTAAGGGGCAGGGCACATGGACCTTTCAACACTCATTTTCGCGACGCTGATCCTGCCAACACTGGCGATGTTCACGAACCTGATCTTCGCAAAACAGGCCAATCTGCGCGACACGATTACATTCGCCGCCGCGCTCGCCACCTTCGCGGCTGTTGTCGCAATCGCAGCCCAAGTCGGCAACGCCACCACCGAACAGATCGTCCTGTTCGAAGTGTTCCCGAACGTCCCCATTGCCTTCAACGTAGAACCCCTTGGCCTGCTCTTTGCGCTCGTCGCGTCAGGCCTGTGGATCGTCACCCACATCTACGCCATCGGCTACATGCGCGGAAACAACGAAAGCCATCACGCACGCTTCTTTGGCTGCTTCTCAGGCGCCATCGCGGCTGCTCTTGGCATCGCATGGTCCTCGAACATGTTCACGCTGTTCCTCTGGTATGAAATCCTGACAATCAGCACATATCCACTGGTGGTTCACAAAGGCACGCCCGAAGCAATCCGCGGTGCGCGCACCTACCTCGGCATTCTCTTGGGCACCTCCATCGCCCTACAACTGACAGCCGTAATCTGGACTTACGCCGTTGCAGGCACGCTCGATTTCCAACTCGGCGGCATCCTGCGCGACAGCACACTGGCCCCCGCACTGGTCCCGATCCTCCTTGCGCTTTATGCGTTCGGCATCGGCAAAGCCGCCCTTATGCCCTTCCACCGCTGGCTTCCCGCCGCCATGGTCGCGCCCACTCCAGTCTCGGCCCTCCTTCACGCTGTTGCCGTGGTAAAAGCAGGTGTCTTCACCATGCTCAAGGTTGGCATCTACATTTTCGGCATCGACTTTTTGTCTGAAACAGGCGCATCCGAATGGCTCATGTGGCTTGCAGCCTACACGATTATTGCGTCATCCGTGATTGCGATGCAGCAAGACAACCTCAAGAAACGTCTTGCCTATTCCACGGTTTCACAACTCAGCTACATCACCCTAGGCATGGCGCTTGCTACGCAAATGGGCGCACTTGGCGGCGGTCTGCATATCGCTATGCACGCCATGGGGAAAATCACGCTGTTTATGTGTGCAGGTGCAATTTATGTGGCCACCCACAAAACTGAAATCTCCCAAATGACGGGCTTGGGCCGCACCATGCCCATCACCTTCGCCGCCTTTGGCATCGGCGCGCTCAGCATCATTGGCCTGCCACCGCTTGGGGGCTCATGGTCCAAATGGTATCTCATGGTGGGCGCGGCGGATGCGCAGCAACAACTGATGATCGCCGTCCTGATGATCTCATCCTTGCTGAACGTGGCCTACCTTATGCCCATCATCGGACGCGGCTTTTACCGCGATGACGAAGCCAACCCCTACAACGGCATGAAAGAAGCACCGCTCTTCTGCTGGCTCCCACCTGCGGCCACTGCCTTTGGCTGTCTCGTCCTGTTCTTCTTTGCAGGCCACATCATCGACTTCTTAATGCCCATCACAGGGGGTGGCTCATGACCAATCTGCCAAACCCCTCTGAAACCCAAGAAGTCTACGCCCGCCGCCTCGAAAAAGACGGAGAGCGTGAATACACCATTCGCAAAGCCCTGCGCGAGCACTATGAACTGCCAATCGAAGATGTCATCGCTATCTGCGCTGATCTTCCAACGGCCCGCCAACGCGAAATCACAGACCTGCGCAAACGCTTTCCCGATCTGAACGAAAACCGCTTCGCTTGGAAAATCTCCAAAACCCTCACCATCCCGAAAGAGGACGCGCTCACATGGTCCCAGACCATACATGCCGCCGAAGAAGGGCAGGGCTGACACATGGCACAGACACAAGACCACGCAACCGATGAATTCGACATCGTCGAAACAGACCCCGCGCATCTGCCAGCCCTTGGCCGCGCCATGCTGTTCCTCGACAAGAAACAGAACGTAGACCGCATCGTCTACGGCCTCTACGCCGTCTGCGCGCTGCTGGTACTCGCCGATCTCGCATACCACAAACACCCGTATTTTAAGGCTGAATACGTCTTTGGCTTTTACGCTTGGTACGGCTTTGTCATGTGCGCTCTTCTCGTGGTCTGCGCCAAAGGCATGCGCCGCGTCCTGATGCGCGATGAAACCTACTACGCCCCCTATGACGTAGAGGCAGAAGACTACCCCGAAGACCAATTAGACAGGAGCCGAGTCGATGATTGATGTCGTCCCACCCTTCCTCGTCTACATCCTTGGCGCGTTTCTCGTGGCCAACACCCCCGCAGGCATCTTGCGCTCTGCCGTTCTTTGCCTGATCCCGCTTATCGGCGGCGCACTAGTCTGGAACCTAGAAGTCGGTACCTACGGCCAATTCACCGCTTACGGTCTCGATATCGTCCTGCTGCGCGTTGACAAACTCTCTATCATCTTCGCGCTGATCTTCTCTCTGGCTGGCTTCCTCGCCATGCTCTACGCATGGCATATCCGCGACACGATCCAACAAGTCGCGGCCCTGTTATACTCAGGCTCCGCCATCGGCGCAGTCTTCGCAGGCGACCTCATCACGCTCTTCGTCTTCTGGGAAGGCACCGCCATCGCCAGTGTCTTCCTCATCTGGGCACGCCGCACCGAAGGGGCCTATCACACGGGCATGCGTTATCTGATCATGCAGATCGCATCAGGCGTGATCTTGATCGCAGGCGCAGCCCTCTATTACCGCGACACAGGCTCCATCGCCTTTGATCAAATGACCCTTGGCTCCCTTGCCACATGGCTGATCTTCCTCGCCTTTGGCATCAAATGTGCGTTCCCATTGCTGCACAACTGGCTGCAAGACGCATACCCAGCGGCCACCGTCACAGGCACCGTAGTTCTCTCGGCATTCACAACCAAACTCGCGGTCTATGCTCTCGCGCGCAGCTTCCCTGGCACCGAACTGCTGATCTACATCGGCGCGATTATGACGCTCTTCCCGATCTTCTATGCCGTGATCGAAAACGATCTGCGCCGCGTGCTGGCTTACTCGCTGAACAACCAGCTTGGCTTCATGGTTGTCGGCGTTGGCATCGGTACAGAACTCGCATTGAACGGCACCGCCGCCCACGCGTTCGCGCACATCTTGTACAAAGCGCTTCTGTTCATGTCCGTTGGCGCAGTCCTGTTCCGCACAGGAACCGCCAAAGGCTCCGATCTCGGCGGCCTTTACAAAACCATGCCGCTCACCATGATCTTCTGCGTTGTCGGCGCGGCCTCAATCTCCGCATTCCCGCTGTTCTCGGGCTTTGTGTCGAAATCCCTGATCCTGTCCGCAGCTGGCAAAGAACACTATTGGGCCATCTGGGCCATCCTGCTGTTCGCTTCCGCAGGGGTGTTCCACCATTCTGGTATCAAAATCCCGTATTTCGTCTTCTTCGCCCACGACAGCGGCAAACGCCCGAAAGAGGCGCCTTGGAACATGCTCCTCGCAATGTTCATCACCGCAGCCCTGTGTATCGGCATCGGCTCCTATCCAGCACCGCTCTATGCGCTGCTGCCCTATGACATCAAATACGAGCCCTACACCACCAGCCACGTGATCACGCAACTGCAACTGCTGTTCTTCTCAGCACTCGCCTTCGCAGTGCTGATGCGCACAGGCATCTACCCGCCAGAACTGCGCTCCATTAACATCGACAGCGATTGGTCCTACCGCAAAGCAGGCCCAGCGATTTTGGGCTGGCTCACATGGGTGATCTCGTCGCTCTGGAGTGGTTTCAAAGCCCTCAGCCTCGACAAGCTGTGGAAAGTCACCGAAGGCCTCTACAAAACCCACGGCCCCGAAGGCCGCATGGCCCGCGTCTGGCCCACGGGGAGTATGGTGCTGTGGTTGGCGGTACTGTTGGCGGCGGCGTTGTTGGTGAACTTTATCTCCTAACAAGCCCCGTAGGGCGGGCTTCAGCCCGCCACTCTCCCATAGGCAAAGCCGTGCGAGCGCAGACCCGCGGGGCGGCGATCCAACGTGACTGACAACCACTTTATACCAGCCAAATGTCTCCAACCTAAGCGACTGCACCCAACCTCACCAAATCGCCGACCCATAGGAGCGGGTCAGCGATCGCACGGCGGGCTACGCCCTTGATTCCGTGCGTTAGGAGATTGATTTTAGCAATCTAGTGCTAATTTCAAGAAGTGGTTTCGTCTCTAACATTTTCGATTTCGGCGCTATCTTCAAAAATTTTATTGAGCGCGTTTGATAGACGGTTTAGATCATCCTCAACGCTAATTTTCTTGAATAGCTTGCGAACAATCGGTTTGTCTGGAGACAAGAAAACACGAAATTCCGACTGTTCCTCAAAAGTTTCCTGTGTGCTAGTGCAACACACCGCGAGGGTGAATTTGCCTTCATGTTCCAATTCCAGCCAATGCCCCCAATCTTCTTGGCAACGAAATTTGGTGGGATATCCTTGATCCGCCAACTTACTTGCAAGGAAATCGGCAAGGCCCAAGGCGAAAATACCTTCGTTGATGAAGTCTTCATGCTCAGGATCAAGCTCTCCTTTTGTCGCTGGAAAGTAATTTGATGTAATTAGATAGTGAGTTTGCATCCCTAAATGCTCCTAGATTCAAATTGTTTTCAATTCTGAGTAGAAAATATTTCAGGCGAAATTGTGACTCAATTTCAAAAGAGGTTCACGGAGGTGAAAATTCTTAACTACTGGGAGTTTTGCGCAAGCCTCTCAATCACATTTTCCATCCCACAACGTCAGCACTATTGACATAAATAAAACGTCAGTCATTCTGTCCTAACGCAATCCACTGCGCGTCTGGGAGGGCACTACAATGAACTGGCAAGACATCTTCGCAACCCGCATGGGCCGTATGAAGGCCTCGGAAATCCGCGAGCTTCTGAAACTCCTCGACCAGCCC
>CAYWIR010000100.1:0-7771 GCA_964458375.1 uncultured Neptunicoccus sp. | reverse complement strand
TGAACCAACCGGGGTTATCAACCTTGCAACGCTGACAGGGGCGATCATCATCGGCTTGGGCCATGAAAACGCAGGCGTCTTTTCCAACAACGATGGCCTGTCGCGCATTTTTCTCAAAGCGGCAGAGGCCGAAGACGAAGGCGCATGGCGTATGCCGCTGTCCCCAGCCTATCACAAGCTGATCAAATCGCGCATTGCGGATATCAAAAACACAGGCGGTCGGGCCGCTGGCTCCATCACAGCCGCCGCCTTCCTAGAGGTTTTCGTAGAAGAAGACATGCCATGGATTCACCTCGATATCGCTGGTGTCGCCTCTGTGAAATCCCCAACGCCTCTGTCCCCAGCGGGGGCCACAGGCTGGGGCGTTCGTGCGCTCGACCGATTGATCGCGGACAACTACGAACAGGCAGATGGCTGAGGTTTACTTTTACCACCTGACCTCATCACCGCTGGAACAGGCCCTGCCTGACCTTCTAGAAAAAGTGCGCGCCAACAACTGGCGCGCCCTTATTCGCAGCACTGACCAGACCCATTTGGCCAAGCTGGACACCCATCTTTGGCACTATCGCGACGACACGTTTTTACCTCACGCTCTGGCAGGGGGCGATCATGACAAGGATCAACCGATCCTTTTGACCACGGACATCGACAACTCCAACGATGCCGAAATCCTGCTTCTCACACATCAGGCCAAAACCGACCCAACCGAAGTGGCAAAATTCACCCGCGTGTGTCTTATGTTTGATGGAATGAACCACGACGCCCTAAATGCGGCTCGCGCGGATTGGAAAACCTTCACAGACGCGGGTATTCCCGCGCAATATTGGGCCCAAGAAAATGGCCGCTGGACCAAGAAAGCAGAAAAAACCTAAACGGTTTCAATGTTCTCTAAATACCTAAAAATCAACGTCGCAGGATAAGACGATCGCCGCGAATGGAAATCTCTGAAAACCGATTAAGATAGCTCATCCCCAAAAGCGATCCGAACATTTCACCACCATTCACAGATGCCCGCACGTCCCGATCTTCCAAATCGCCCAAAACAATTTTGTCCAAAACAACAGACGCGGTGGCAACGGTGCCGTTCGCGGTGCTTGCACGGCCAAGATAGGCCAAATCGTCGACATCAATGCCTACTGTCGCTGCATCGTCTTGCGTCAGCACGATATCCGATGCCCCTGTATCAACAACAAAACGAATATTCTGCCCGTTTACCTTCAACGTCAGGTGAAAGTGTTGATCCGCACCGCGCACAATTTCAAACCCATCACTGCTTTGCACGGCACGGGACGGCGCGAACTGTTGTTGCAACGTGTCTTTAAATCCATAGGCGATCAGAACGCCTGCAAAAATCAACGCCCAGACCGCCGCCTGCATCAGCGTCGTGCTCAGTTTTTCGCGGTTGCCGTACAGAAAACCACCGCCAATAAAGAACAACAATATCAGCAGATAAAATAGATAGGCTCGCTCATCACCGCTCATAACACACCCAATCCAAGGATCCCGTCCACAACGAACTGCACCGCAAAGGCTGCCAGCAACATTCCCATCAATCGCATCAAAACCGTAATGCCCATCTTACCCAAAAGCCGTGCTATCAGGTCCGAAGCCAAAAACAAAACCAAGACCAGAACCAGCACGGACACTGTCGCCCCAAGAGTGATCGAAAACGCAAGCACGCGGTCGTCACCGACACCAGACAACAAGATCACCGCCGCAATTGCCCCAGGTCCCACAATCAACGGTGTGGTCAGGGGAAACACCGTTGGGTCAGGCTGATCTGACGCGCCTGCGGAATTCTCCCGCCGTTCTGTGCGTTTTTCAAACAGCATATCAATGGCAATCAAAAACAACAGGATACCCCCCGCAATTCGAAACGCCGGCATGGTGATACCAATTGTTTCAAGAATTGCGTCGCCTGCAAAAGCAAACACAGTCAACAAAACCAATGACAATCCGGTTGAGATCAACGCAATCCGCCGCCGCTCTGGTGCGGTATGTTCATTGGTTAACGCAATGAAAAACGGCACCATGCTGATGGGGTCGATCACCAAAAACAGGGTTACAAACGCGGTCAGATACAGATCCCAAGTCATTGCGCTTTCGCAGCCTCCAACTCTTCAGCGGCCTTCACCCACAGTTCTTCCGCGCGCGCCAGACCATCGTTAATCTCTCGTGCTTTTCCTTGTAAAACCCGCAATTTATCGCGGTTCACTGGCTCATAAAGATCAGGATCGATCAACCGCTCCTCGATCTTTTCTTTCAACTCTTCTAACTTGCCAACCCGCGCTTCACATTTTGTGACTTCCGCTTGCAGCGGGGCTACCGCTTTGCGCTGCACAGCCGCTGGTTTACGCTTTTCTTTTGGCTTTTTCTTTTCCACCTGAGCAGCCACACCGCCGCCACCACGTTCGGTAAGCAGCAGCTTTTGGTAGGCATCTAAATCCTCGTGAAACGGCTTCACACTGCCATCTTTCACCAGCCACAGCCGATCGGCAACCATACCCACCAAATGTGGGTCGTGGCTTACCAAAATCACCGCACCATCGTAATCCATCAATGCCCGCACCAAGGCCTCGCGGGATTCAATATCTAGGTGGTTTGTCGGCTCATCCAAAATAACCAAATGCGGCGCTTCTAATGTGGCGAGCAGCATCGAAAGACGCGCTTTCTGCCCCCCTGACAAGCTGCCAACCAATGTATCGGCCTGTTCAGGCCCAATCCCGCCCTGTGCCAATCGTGACCGCAGTTGCGATGGTGCCAGTTTTGGACGTTCTCGTGCCAAATGCTGCAACGGTGTCTCATCCAGATGCAATTCATCCACCTGATGCTGCGCAAAATACCCGATCCGCAGCTTGCTCGACGCAACGATGTCACCTTCTTGGGGCTGCAAACGGCTGGCAAACAGTTTGGACAGGGTCGATTTCCCCTGACCATTGGCCCCCAAAAGGGCAATGCGATCATCCTGATCAATGCGCAGGTTCAAATTGCGCAAAATTGCGGGTCCACCATAGCCAACATCAACACCGTCCAATTTCACAATCGGTGGGGACAGTTGTTCGGGGGAGGGGAAGTTAAACGCCGCCACATTGTTCTCGGTGGCTGCCGCAATCGGTTCCATACGCTCCAGCATTTTGAGCCGCGATTGCGCCTGTTTCGCTTTTGAGGCTTTGGCGCGGAACCGATCTACAAACGCTTGCATATGCGCACGTTCTGCGGATTGCTTCTTGGCCGCTGCCGCTTGTTCGGCCAGCTTGGCACGGCGCACTTCATCAAAGGTGTCGTAATTGCCCTGATACAACGTCAGCTTTTTGTCCTGCAAATGCAGGATCGCGTTTACGGATCGGTTCAACAACTGCCGATCGTGTGAAATCACCAAAACCGTATGCGGGTATTTCGCCAAATACCCTTCCAACCACAATGTACCTTCCAGATCGAGATAGTTTGTCGGCTCATCAAGCAGCAAAACATCAGGTTCAGAAAACAAAACAGCAGCCAGCGCCACTCGCATCCGCCACCCGCCTGAATAATCTGCACAGGGCCGTGCTTGCGCGGCCTTATCAAAGCCAAGACCGTGCAAAATCGCCGCTGCGCGTGCCTCTGCGGAATAGGCGTCAATATCACCAAGCCGCGCATGAATATCGGCAATCCGCGCAGGGTCGGTGGCTGTGTCAGCCTCTGCCAACAAGGACGCCCGTTCCGCATCTGCGGCCAAAACGGTTTCAAGCAGGCTGTCATTTGATGCGGGCGCTTCTTGCGCCACACCCCCAATTTTGGCGCCGCGTGGCACTTCAACTGTGCCGCCGTCTTTGGCAAGAACACCGTTAATCATATGAAACAGCGTGGTTTTTCCTGTCCCATTGCGCCCAACAAAGCCAACTTTATGGCCTGTGGGAATGGTGGCAGACGCCTCGTCGAACAACTGGCGACCGGCAATGGAATAAGAGATATCTTTGAGCTTTAGCATGGCCACGCAATGCCCGAGCGCACCCCCACTGTCAACCTGTGGCAGATGACCGCTTTCCAAGCCTGATTTTCCGTGTTATCTGCCCGCCAAACCATCAACCAAAGGACCCATCCCATGGCTCTCGAACGCACATTCTCTATTGTTAAACCAGACGCAACAAAACGTAACCTGACAGGCGCGATCTGCGCTATGTTGGAAGACGGCGGCCTGCGCATTGTTGCGCAAAAGCGTATTCAACTGACACTGGCTCAGGCTCAGACATTTTATGCGGTTCACGCCGAACGTCCATTCTACGACGAACTGTGTGAATTCATGATCTCCGAGCCGATTGTTGTTCAAGTGCTCGAAGGCGAAAACGCTATTCTGCGCAACCGTGAAATCATGGGCGCCACAAACCCAGCAGACGCTGACGAAGGCACAATCCGCAAAACACACGCTCTGTCCTTGGGTGAAAACTCCATCCACGGCTCTGACGCTCCAGAAACTGCCGCAGAAGAAATCGCGTATTTCTTCTCAGGTCTAGAGCTGGTTGGCTAAGCCACCACCACCGACTTACGAAAAAGGGGCCCAAGCGGCCCCTTTTTTATGTCTTTCGCTTAACAACACCCAACAGATCGAGCTCTTTTTCGATTTTTGATTGGCTTGGCGCTTGTGTTGCCAATCGCGCCTTTATCGCATCAAAGCGAACTTTCAGCGCGTCCTTTTCTTTGCCTTTACAGTCGTTCCAAGGCCGCCCTTGCAATGCCATCACCAGCACATAATACCCAATGAAATGCGGTTTCCCACCTGCTTGCAACGCCTGAAAATACGCCTCATCAGGTCCCAAGTCTCGTAATTCATCGGCAGTGGTAATCCCAGCACGGGCATAAAATTCATCCGAAGCAGGGCCGAGGTTTTTTATACTGCTCGGCTTTTCGCTCATAGGGATTTGACAAAATCTCGGAGCATGGCGGGATAGAGTTGATGCTCTTCTTTCAGAACGCGCGCCGCCAAACTGTCAGCGGTATCTCCGTCCAATATCGGCACGCGCACTTGCCCAAGAATTGGCCCACCATCCAGTTCTGCGGTCACCAGATGTACCGAAACACCACCTTCTGAATCCCCAGCATCCAGCGCACGCTGATGTGTATGGAGGCCTTTGTATTTTGGCAGCAGGGACGGGTGAATGTTCAACATTCGACCTTCCCATTTGGATATAAAATCAGCGGTTAGAACACGCATAAAGCCAGCCAAGCATATCACATCTGGAACATGTTCCTCCAAAACTGCGCTGATTTCGGCCTCAAATGCTGCACGATCCGAATATTCACGATGATCCACAACCGCTGTTGCAACGCCGCGTGCTTGTGCTTTTTCCAGCCCGCCAGCATCTGCTGAATTGGCCAAAACCAATACAGGTTCTGCATCAATCTCGCCTGCCTGCATGGCGTCCACCAAGGACACCATGTTCGATCCGCCACCCGATATGAAAATGGCGATCCGTGTCATCAAAGCGTGCCTGAATAGGCCACGCCGTCGCCCGCAACCACATGCCCCATCGGGATAGCCTGCACGCCTTCTTTGATCAGTGCCGTCATCACATCACCCGCTTGTTCTGGGGATGCAATGGCGATCATGCCAATGCCACAATTGAACGTCTTCAGCGCCTCCGCTTGATCCAAACCCGCACCTTTGATCAACCACTCAAACACGGGCAACCGTGCCCAAGCCTCTAGATCAATGTCCGCACCAAGCCCTTCTGGCAAAGCGCGTGGCAGATTTTCGGTCAAACCGCCGCCTGTGATATGTGCCAATCCATGCAAACCACCTGTGTTCAGGGCCGCTACCGCAGGGCGCACATAAATCCGCGTTGGCTCCAACAGGGCTTGTCCCAAAGTTCCTTCGCCAAACGGGCAGGGGTCATCCCAACCAAGGCCAGATTGCTCTACAATCTTACGCACCAACGAATACCCGTTCGAATGAACGCCGCTCGACGGCATCCCAATCAAAACATCGCCCTCGGCCACGTTGGCTGGCAACATGCCACCACGTTCCATCGCACCCACAGAAAAACCAGCCAAATCAAAATCATCGGCCTCGTACATGCCAGGCATTTCAGCCGTTTCCCCACCCACAAGCGCGGTATTGGCCTGGCGGCAGCCCTCTGCAATGCCTTCAATCACTTGCGCAGCACTGTCCACGTCCAGCTTACCCGTCGCGAAATAATCGAGGAAAAACAGCGGCACAGCACCCTGACAGATCAAATCATTCACACACATGGCCACAAGATCGATGCCAACCGTGTTCACATGCCCCGTATCAATCGCGATCCGCAGCTTGGTGCCAACACCGTCTGTGGCAGACACCAAAACAGGGTCTTTAAACCCTGCCGCTTTCAGATCAAACATGGCCCCAAAACCACCCAAGCCGTCCATCACACCAGGGCGTTTCGTGCTTGCCGCTGCTGGCTTAATACGGTCCACCAAGGCGTTGCCTGCATCAATATCGACACCCGCATCTGCGTATGTCAGGCCATTCTTAGGATTAGTCATCGGGGTCTCCAGAATCTGTTGCCCTCCATTACCCCATTGCGATCCTGATTGACCACCCTAGAGTGCCATTATGACCCAAGATCGCCCACTCCTCGGCATCGCCTTTATGGTGGCCTTCTGCGTCCTCGCCCCCATGGGCGACGCAATTGCCAAACTGCTCGGCGATACCATCCCGTTGATTCAACTTCTGTTTGTGCGCTTCATTGCGCAAATGGTGTTGTTATGGCCGATCATCTGGATCACCAAATTGCCTGTGAAAATGCCGCGCCGTTTGTTCTGGCTTATGATCCTGCGCACCCTGCTTCATATCATCGGCATTGGGGCCATGTTTACATCTTTGCGCTTTCTACCGCTGGCAGATGCTGTCGCCATCGCTTTCGTGATGCCGTTCATCATGCTTTTGCTGGGCAAGTATTTCTTGGAGGAAGAGGTTGGGTCCCATCGCATCGGCGCCTGCGTAATCGGTTTCATCGGAACACTTCTGGTGGTTCAACCCAGCTTTGCAGAGGTCGGCGCGCCCGCTCTTTTGCCACTCGTGGTGGCCGTGGTGTTCGCGCTGTTCATGCTGGTCACACGCAAAGTGGCCAAAGACGTCGACGCCATGAACCTTCAAGCGCAATCAGGCGTTATCGCAACCGTGATCCTTGGCACGGTCCTGCTCTTGTCACGCGGAACAGAGGTTGAGGCCCTACAAATCGTGTCCCCAACCCAATCTGAATGGTTCTGGCTCGCCACCATTGGCACATTCGGCACCATTGCCCATCTCTGTATGACATGGTCTTTAAGGTTTGCGCCATCCGCAACGCTCGCACCGATGCAATACTTGGAAATTCCCATAGCAACGATCATCGGGTTCCTCATGTTCAGCGATCTGCCCAACGGCTACGCCGCGCTTGGCATTGCGATCACGGTCGGGGCAGGGCTCTATATTATCTGGCGCGAACAACGCCTCTCGCGCCAAACCGCTTGACGAGTTTGCGCCTCACTTGTATCGCTCAAACATCACTTCTGGGGGCCTGTAGCTCAGTTGGTTAGAGCAGAGCGCTCATAACGCTTTGGTCGTAGGTTCAAGTCCTACCGGGCCTACCAACCCACTTTTTGCACAGCAAAACCGTGGACCACCCAGATGTTGAAAACTCACCGACAGCCACCGCAACACGGCAAAAAAATACGGCGCCCAGTCGATCAGACCAGACGCCGCATTGGGTCGTACTTTAACGCTTACAGAATAAACGCGTCCTCTGTCAGTGTTGGCGCCCCGCGCACCAAGATT
>CAYWIR010000099.1:0-7781 GCA_964458375.1 uncultured Neptunicoccus sp. | reverse complement strand
CGGCGTTATTGCGGAATATTCTGGGGGGCGCCGATCTTCAAACTGTTCAAAATACGGCTTCATCACTACCCCCCAAAGGCACTTTTTCAACGCTGTCACTTGACCAAAACAGCCTACCGTAACGGTACCGCAAGCTGGTTAATGCGGCGTAACCAAGCCACTCAAACTTGCAGTGTTTAAGCCATTTTTGCCCGCAAGGTTGGGCTTACCACATCCGCTTTCAGTGCTGTTTGAAGTGGCGCCAAGCCATCTAACGGTGCGCGGTTTTGAAGGCTTCCGTTCGCAAAGGCATGGTTCACGGCCCAAGTCGGTGCCGCAATCATATGGTCTACCAAAGTGTTTGCCGCGACATGAGTGTTTGGCATCAAAATGCTATTCGAAAGAACCGCATGTTTTTCCACCACACAGCCAGAATTCACCACACTTGCGCCTTGCAATAAACTGCCCTGTTCAAGACGTGCGTTCGCCCCAACAAAACAAGCCCCCTTAAAATCAACACGTCGATCCAACTTGGCCGCCTCTGAAACCCACACATTTTGCTCAATCTGTTCAGCATGAGGAACGATCCCGAACGCATTGTCGGACAAAACCGCAGATTGGCACGCGAAATAATCCTTCCCACACTGAATTGAGGCCGACTCATGACCAGAAATATGAAGCTGCACATCCAATTGCGCCGCGCGTAAAGCTGGCACAAGTTCGGTTGCGCCAAGGCCAACGGTCCTTGCGCCGATTTCTGCAACAGCATTTGGGCTCAACAAAATGGCAGAAGCTGTATCATCGAGGGCTCGTCCTTCGGCGTCACATGCAGAACGCAACGCATTTGGAGACACCGCAAGCGTCGCATCAGCACCTTTTTTGCGATGGAAGTCCATCATCGCACCAAGGTCCACGTTCGACAAAACATGCGATTGAAACACAAATGTATCCCGCAAAAAACACCCATGCGCCGCGTTCAAACGCAACAAAGTTGCCACATCATTTGCCCGCCCAAAATTCCAAGCGTTTTCATAAGCACAAAAGACAGATGCCGAAGGCTGCATTTGCGCAAAATCAGCGATCTGGTGTTGCTGAAAGCCAGGGTTCAAAACGAATTCTTGCAAACCGTAAACGCCCGCGTGATCCACCACCCGTTGGGCCAATGGCTTTCCCAAAAAATCCAACAGCGCGGCAGGTTTTTCATCCGTCAGCGGGGACAATCGCGCACCGCGGTTGGCGCATAACACAACGCTTGGCACACCTTGCAGGCATAGCGATTTAAACCGCGCATCTGACAAAACCTCTGCAAAATTCTTAAAAATTGGGATGACCCGATCGAGATCTTTTGCCTTTATCCACGTTAGCATTTTTTGGGAAAAGCCACACACAGCAATCGCCGTAGGGTGCGGTTCAAATGGTCGCCGACGTTCCAAACGCATCACAGCATCCACCAAAATACCTAACGCCGAGTGGGACAATTTTGGGATCGCAGAGAGATCAAAAACAATCCCACGCGGCATCGCCTTTTCAAACGCCTTCAACGTGTCTTCTAAACTTGGGCCCTTTGCAAAAACCAGTGAGGCTTTCATCAGCCGGACACGCATGATCCCACGCTCCTCAATTACGTCACAATCAAACATGTCGTTTATCCAACCCTTTTGCTTGGCATCAAAACATCAAAGTGCGGAAGTGGGCCAAGCCCCACAGTCCAAGCAAACACACGGGTTCGCTCCAGCAGCCAGACCAACAGCGCCGTCATCACAACCGCCACCCCAATCTTGATCCCAACCTGCGAAATGGGCGACAGGCTCTGCTCGCTCAACCAAATCTCAATAAGGTCGAGGAAAATTGGGTGGCACAGGTAAATCCCAAAACTGTAAGGGGCCAATCGCGTCAAAATTTCTGGCCAATTGTAATGCCCAAGCGACAAGGCAATCAGAAACAGCACCGCTGGCATCAGAAAATCCGCGTAATACCCCGCCACATAATCAAACGGCCATTGCCCTGTTTCCACGGTTTTCCATGTGGCCACCAGCTTGATCACAAACAGCAACGCCCCGAAAAAAATCAACAGCGGCACAAACCCTTCGCGCCAAGCTGGCGTCGTCTGTTGCCACACACCAAGACACGCGCCAGCGACCATTCCATACCCCGCATAGGTGGCAATTTTGATCCCCCGCACAAGATAGGGCAAAGCATCCGTCCCCCAAAAATTCGCATACACAAACCCGTCCAAATCGCGTTTTATCAGTAGGCAAACCAACACGAAAAGGCCGAGAACCGGATGTCTTTGCGCGATGCGAAACAGCGGGTAAAGCAGCACCAGCCCAAACAACGTTGGAATAAAATGCATGTGATATTTGACCGATCCCAGAAGCAGAAACCCCATCCACTCTGTCGGTGAAATCAGCGCTGCCAAGACCGCGTCTTGATACCCAAAAGCACCCGCTTTGATCAGATTATAAACAGCATAAAACCCCGTCCAAAACACGAAAGGCACCAACAATCGCCGCGCTTGAGTTTTGACAGTCGCACCATAGGTTTTTGGCCGTTTGTCCAGCGCCATGAGCAGCAAAAATATCGAAATTATCAGAAACAGTTCCGTCCGTGCGGTGTAGATCACGGCCCGAACCAGCATCGGCAAAATCCGCTCCGCCTGATCATACTGCGCAAAAGGTTGCCCCATCGAATCCGAAGTCGCATGCAACCCAACCATCGACACACCAGCCGTCAAACGCAGGCTATCAAGCCATGTCAAACGCTCCTGTCTTTGGTCGGAAATCACTGTCGTCACGTAGCTGCCCTTTTTTGCTGTGTCGCTACCATGCTGCTGCGAATCGAAAAATTTGGTAAACGGCTGGAAATAAATTTCCTGCGCCAAGGGCTTGGTTATTCACACTTTATTAGGATCACGCGCGTATTCAAAACCGCAGGAGGATTCCCATGCGGATTCAATGTATGACAGCGGTTTTGGTGGTGATGAGTGTTTTTTTAATGGCCTCATCACGCACCGCAGTCGCGCAATCAACAGCGGCGGCGCAGGTCTGCGCTGATATCCTTGCCCAGTATGGAATTGCACCTGAAGGATGCGATCCGCAGGACGACGTTTACCAAAAACCCAAGAAAGAGCAGCAGGCAACCGCGCCCACACCCCCTACTTTGACTGCGTCGCAACAAGAGCTGAATGAAAACAACATTTTCTTCCGCCAAGGCGGAGACAAACTCGATACGCAAGCCACGCAAAAGCTCGATACGCTTGGTCAAATTCTGAACACAGCCGTTCTCAACACGGCATGTCTACGGTTGGTGGGGCATTCCGATGCATCAGGTGCGGCCAATCTTAACACGCAGATGGGCCAGAAACGGGCAAATGTGGTCGCGCAATATTTGGGCTCTCGCCTGAACGATGCGCGCCGCATTCAAGAGGTGAAATCAGACGGTGAAGATTCCTTGATCCCGGGCATTGCACCCGAAAACGCGCTGCATCGGCGTGTCACGATTTATGCACGAAAATGCCCTTCGCCATAACCTAAGAAACTTCCAAGTTTGTTCATTGGACAAAGCCCCATTTTCCGTCTTAAGTCAGCTGGAGCAATCCTGAATGTGAAGACACTCAATGGCACTTTCCCCAAATATGCGCGGTGCGGCGCTGATGTCTGCCTCAATGGCAGGGTTTGCGCTGAATGACACAGCCTTAAAATACGGGGGAACTGACTTGGGGCTGTTCCAATCCATTTTTATCCGTGGCCTGTTTGCTGTAACTTTCATGGGCGTTTTGGCATACGCCTTAGGGGCATTTTCCAGCCTCCCATCCCGCGCCGATCTCCGTCTCATCAGCATCCGATCCGCTGCAGAAATCGGCGCGACGCTGGCTTTTCTCACGGCCTTGTTCAACCTCCCGCTCGCCAATGTCACTGCAATCTTACAGATAACACCCCTGACAATCGCACTGGCAGCGGCGGTTTTTCTGGCAGAACCAATTGGGCGCAAACGTATTTCGGCCATCGTTCTCGGCTTCATCGGCGTTATGATCATCGTGCGGCCAGGATTTGCCGGCTTTAACGCCTATTCACTGCTTGGCCTTGTCGCGGTCGCTTTTGTCACACTGCGCGACCTCACCGCGCGCAAACTCAGCCCCAACATTCCATCAATGCTGGTCGCATTTGCGGCAGCCATTGCCATTATGATCACAGGGGGCATTGGCGTTCTAACAACACAAACATGGCAAACCCCCACTATGTTTGAAACGGGCATCCTTGGCCTATCCGCACTCTTCTTGCTTGTGGGATATTTCTGCGCCGTGGCGACAATGCGTGTCGGCGACATCGCTGTCGTTTCATCCTTTCGATACACGGTAATGATTTGGGCCATCACTCTGGGCTGGCTCGTCTTTGGCGACATCCCAGATCGCACAACGTTCATCGGCATCGCCATAGTCTTGGCCGCGGGTCTCTTCACGCTTTGGCGTGAACGCACATTGTCCAAACAGCAAATTGATTAACCGGGCCGTTTGCGTCACAATGCACACAAACCAATAAACGGAAAAAATACCCTATGCGTACTCAAGTCGTCATCATCGGTGGCGGGCCTTCTGGCTTACTGTTGTCCCATATTCTGCACCGCGCAGGCATTGAATCTGTGATTTTGGAGCGCCAAAGCCGCAACCACGTCCTGTCTCGCATCCGCGCAGGCGTTCTCGAAGCAGGCACCGTGAACTTGTTGCGTAACGCGGGCCTTGGCACACGTATGGACGCCGAAGGGTTTGCCCACACAGGCACATATCTTTCCGCCAAAAACCGTGGGTTCCGCATAGATTTCGACGCTCTTATCGGCAAAGAGGTCATGGTTTACGGCCAGACAGAGGTCACAACAGACCTCTACAATGCCCATGAAGCCCGCGACGGAGCCATTTTTCATGGGGTGGAAAACGTCTCACCCGAAGGCATCGACACCGACTCCCCCAGCGTGACCTTCCAACACGACGGCAGCAGCAAAACAATCAACTGCGATTTCATTGCAGGGTGCGACGGGTTTCATGGGGTCAGCCGCAAATCCATTCCAGACACCGTCTTGCGTGAATTTGAACGGGTCTACCCCTTTGGTTGGCTTGGTGTTTTGTCCGAAACTCCGCCCGTCAGCCACGAATTGATCTATGCCAACCACGAACGGGGCTTCGCGCTCTGTTCAATGCGCAACGAAAACCTCAGCCGCTATTACATCCAAGCCCCTGTCACAGACAAAGTCGAAGCATGGTCAGATGACGCATTCTGGGATGAATTGCGCCGCCGCATTCCAACAGACGCAGCCGATACAATTGTAACTGGCAAAACCATCGAAAAATCCATCGCGCCCCTGCGCTCCTTTGTGGCAGAGCCGATGCAATGGGGCCGTTTGTTCCTTGTCGGAGACGCGGCACATATCGTCCCACCAACAGGGGCAAAGGGGCTCAACCTTGCTGTGTCTGATGTGCATTACCTCTCCACCGCGCTTGATCAGCATTACAATCATAACGACGACCAAGGCATCAAATCCTACTCCCAGACTGCGCTAAAGCGTGTTTGGAATGCCATTCGCTTTAGCTGGTGGTTCACCACAACCATGCACAATTTCCCCGATCAATCCCCCTTTGACCAAGCGATCCAAGAGGCCGAGATCAATCACCTCGAATCCTCTACAGCGGCCCAAACGAGCCTTGCAGAAAACTACATTGGTATGCCGTATTAATCCCAAAGGAGATCCCATGCCACAGACCATCACAAAGCACATCAAAGACATGATCGCCGAGGCGAACACGCACATCGAAACCATTCCAACCGCCGAGGCATTTGACCTCGTCGGACGCGATGATACCGTCATCGTGGACATTCGCGACCCACGCGAAATTCAACGGGGCGGCAAAATCCCTGGTGCGTTTTCCTGCCCCCGTGGCATGTTGGAATTCTGGATTGATCCAGACAGCCCCTATCACAAAGACATCTTCAATCAGGACAAAAAATACGTGTTCTATTGCGCCAGCGCATGGCGGTCCGCCCTGTCCACAAAACTGGCACAGGACATGGGTTTGTCCCCCGTTGCCCATATCGAAGGCGGCTTTGGCGCTTGGGTCAAAGCAGACGGGCCTGTCGAAACTGTCGGCTAAACCTCTTTGATCAGCCGCAGCGCATCATAAATGGCGGCGTGCGTATTGCGCGCCGACACTGCATCCCCAATGCGGAACAGCTGGAATTTACCCTCTGTGTTTCGTGTAATGTCCTGTGGCTCTCCAGCGATCAACGCATCGTAATCCACCTCACCCAAATTGCGGCTTAGGGGTTTAAGATCGAAATACAGATCCGCGTTCGGCTGCGTTCCATAGTTCACCACCACTTGATCATACTCCTGCGTTTTCACAAAATCGCTGTAGTCCGTGCCAATCTCAACCGTGAGCCTGTTGCCCGAACGCGCGACGGATTTCAAACGCTGGGCTACGGTGAACCTCACGTCTTTGTCCTGCAAATTCCGCATATAGGGTACAAGGTTCATGGCCATCACATCAGGCGCAAACGTCCGATCTGGGGTCATAACTTCAACCTTTGACCCTGCCTCGGCACAGGTTTCTGCCGCCATTAACGCAGGATGATCCCCACTTTCGTCATAGATCAAAACGCTCTCTGCTGGCTTCACATCCCCAGCAATTATGTCCCACGCCGTAACAACATGGGGCGCATCCTGACCCGTTTCAAACAACGCGGTGTTTGGCAATCCACCCGTTGCAATCACCACAACATCTGGATTTAACGCCGTAATATCATCCACTTCAGCCCATGTATTAAACTGAAACATCACGTCTCGCGCCGCACATTGCGCCATGCGCCAGTCGATGATGGAAATCATTTCAGCCCGCCGCTTGTTCAGCGCCGTCAATCGCACCTGACCGCCCGCATCGGCTTGCGCCTCGAACACTGTAACTTTGTGTCCACGCTCCGCCGCAACCCGCGCCGCCTCCAGCCCTGCTGGCCCAGCGCCAACCACAACCACAGTTTTTTGCTCCTGCGCTGGCGAAATTTCATGCGGCATCGTCAGCTCACGGCCCGTGGCAGGGTTATGAATACACAAGGCCTCCCCAGCACCATAAATACGATCCAAACAATAGGTCGCCCCAACACAGGGCCGAATATCATCCTCTCGCCCTTGCATGATCTTGGTCACAATCATCGGGTCCGCCATATGCGCCCGCGTCATGCCAACCATATCCAGTTGACCGCTTTCCACCGCAAACCGCGCCGTGGCAACATCAGGAATGCGCGCCGCATGAAACACGGGCATACCCGTGGCCGCCCGAATGGACCCCGCCAAATCCAAATGCGGTGCTGATCGCATGCCTTGGATCGGGATCATGTCCGTCATCGCAGGGTCCGTATGAATGCGCCCGCGATTGACGTTGAAATAATCGACCAACCCGCTGTCCTTTAACAGCTGCGCAATCTCCAGACCTTCCTCAGGCGTGATGCCGCCGCTCTCTGCCTCGTCCGCGCCCATGCGAATACCGAGGATAAAATCTTCTCCAACACGCGCACGCACCGCTGCGAAAATATCCATCGTCAGGCGCAACCGATCCTGCAACGATCCATTGCCATAGGGACCATCGAGCCGATTGGTCAGCGGCGACCAAAACTGATCCAACAGATGCCCATGGGTGATGATTTCAACCCCATCCATGCCTCCCACCTTCATCCGCTCCGCACCATCTGCAAAATCGGAAATGATGCGCGGAATATCCCAATCCTCCGCCCGTTTGGCAAAGGACCGATGGGCAGGTTCGC
>CAYWIR010000098.1:0-7786 GCA_964458375.1 uncultured Neptunicoccus sp. | reverse complement strand
TCTGGCCTCTGCCTTCGGAGGGCAGCGCTCTATCCAGCTGAGCTACGGGTGCTTGCGGCGCGGTATAGGGGGTTCTGGAATGTGGTTCAATCAGAATCCGTCAGATTGTGTCGTCAAACTGTTGGAGAGCGTTTTGCGTTTTCGGTAGCGTTCGGGAAACGGAGGATTTCCTATGACATACCCGATTGATTTGGATGTACTGCCTGATGGATTTGAACGGTTTGGGGCAGAGCCAGTGTTTGATCCATCCAAGCATTTGGCACTAGAGCGGCCTGATGTGATTTATGATTTGGCGGATCTTGGGTATTCGGCGGAAGAGATCGCAACCTGCCCGTCGTCATTTGGGGCCAGTTCTGTGTTTCGGGTTCTGAGCGAAGAAGGGGTGGCGTGTCTTTACGACACGGTAAAGCGGTTGGAGGCGTTTGAACGGTCCAATGCGCGGATACAACGCTGTGTTCGGGGCGGTGTGTACCGATCAAAGTTTCTGCAGGACCTGTGCCTGTCGCCCGACATAGCTGCGTTTATGTCCGAGATTGCGGGTATTGATTTGCTGCCCCATACCATTCCGCATCAGTTGGGGCATTTGAACTATGCGCCGCAAGAGGTGGGGGAAGACGTTGATAAATGGCATGTTGATACCTTGCGGTTTGATTATGTGATGTTTGTGACGGACCCAACGCAGAATGAGGGTGGGGCGTTTCAGTATTTCAAAGGCACAAAGCACGAGATGGCGGCGATTAAGGCGGCTGGGAAGACTGTGCCTGCGGAACAGATCGTGGCCCCTGACATGCCGGGTGCGGGATATGCGGTATTGCAGCAGGGCAATATGGTTGTGCATCAGGCCAAAGGTCTTACCGCTGTGGGAGAGCGGGTTACGATGGTGAATGGCTACGTCACGCAAGACACGCGCTTTCCAGATTATTCGCGTTTTGATCAATTGGCGTTGATTGATCCACCAGATGTCATTCGTGCGGAATATGCGCGGCATATGGCCTATCAAGGAGAGCGTATTATGGAGGCGCGTTTGGCGGATGCGTCGTTTGAAGTGCCGTCGGGTTTAGTGGTCGAAGAGTTTAACAAACTCTCCGAGATGCTGGCGGATGCCGCAAACCAAATCGCCGAGGCAGGGCAGGGCAATCTGGAGCATTTTGGCGGTTAGGGGCGGGGTTAGTCGTGACGTTTTACGATGAATGACATGCCGTGCCAGCCAAATTTGGCATAAGGCAAAAAGTCCAAAACACCTTTTTGGGCTTCGGACCATTCCTTGAATGCCCGTTGTTCGCCTTTGGTTGGGTCGCCATTAAAGCAAAACCAATCGTCAAAGGACAAAATGGCGCCATCTGCCAAAATGTCTGTGACGTAGGTCAACGCAGAGCGTGTGGATTCGTACAAATCGCAATCAATGTGAACAAAGGCGGCGCGGGAAATGCCGTGATCGCTCGGTTTATGGCCATCAAGGGTTTCATCGTAAAATCCCTTGGTTGTTTTGTAATCAACCCCGTCGTGCGCATCATAATGGGCCATGATGGTTTGAAATTGCTCCAAAGAGACCGCCATAGCGCCCTGTTTCCATTGTTCGTGCGCGTCGATGCCTTTGGGTTCGGGCAAACCCTCAAAGCTGTCGAATGAATGCAGGAGGCGATCTTGGTAGGGTTCAAGACGGTTGTATTTCAGAGCAAACCGAAAAGACCGAACGTTGCTGCCAGATCCAAACTCTAGGTAATCACCAGAAATTTTGTTCATTTTGAGCATGAAGAACGCTTCAAAATAGAACGTGTCGATCGCTTTTTGCATTTCATATTCGCGATGCGCGCGCGGATCGATGTCGGCGTGTTCATAAAGATCGGAGAAAGGGAATTTTCGTCCGTGGACGGAATTATATGTAACTGTATTTTTTATCATTAGAATGCCGTGGGATAAGTGTGTTCAACCCCACTATAGATGTGGGGTAATTGGGTGCAAGTCGCTTGGCTATCGGGGTGTTTTGCACGTCTGGTTTCAAGGCCGCGCATCGCAAAAGGGCCTTCAAGTGGCTCTTTGTTTGCGGTTGTCCGCGACTTCTTGTGCAAGTTCGAGTGTGTGCGCGGCCAAATTGGCGAGGGCCAATTCCGTGTCGGCGGCGTCTTTGGTTTCAAGCGCGTCGGCAATTTTGGTGTGCAGCTCTACAATTTTTTCACGCTTGCGGGCTGTGAAGGTGATCATGTTCATCAAAGGTTCAATCGCTTCCACTGCGCCTGCAAGTTGATAGGACATGACTGGGTTTTGGGCCGAGTCTACGAGCGCGCGGTGGAAAGCGACGTCTGAGGCGCAGAAGCTCTCGTCTGTTAGGCCGGGTTGGCTTTGACGATGAATTTCAGCGCGCATGGCTGCAAGGTGATCTGGTGTGCGGCGTTCAGCAGCTAGTGGGATACAGGCGCGTTCCAGTGCAAAGCGGGCTTCGCAGGCTGTTTCAAAGCTGACAGCATTCATGGACAGCAGCAACGTAGACGTTGTGATCTGCTGGCCATAGGCGTCTTCAAAGGACAGTTTGTTCACAAATGCGCCCCCTGTGGCGCCGCGCTGTGTCCGAATCAGGTTTTGCGCGGCAAGACGTTTGAGAGCTTCACGCACGGTTGGGCGGGAGACATCAAATTGGTCACAGAGGTCTGATTCCGAGGGGAGGCGTTGATCGACGATCAGGCGTCCGTCAATGATACTGTCACGAATGGCACTTGCGATCTGAGTTGATAGTTCCTGGTCTTGATCGAGTTGGTATTTCATCTGCGTAGCATCCGTGGTTGAAAGTAATTGTAAGACATTTGACGAATTTAATTGTCTGACAATTGAATTTAGCATAATCATACCGCAAAGTTCCTGTTCGTAAAGGCTCTGCTCGTGTCTGTTCTTGCACATCACTCTTTCCGCACGGCCCTGTGGCTCGTTTTTTTCATCGCGATCATCGTGTCGTGGTGGATGATGTATGCCATGGCTATGCAGATGGGGCTGAACTGGTATGGCGCCCGAGTGGGCATGATGGACATGGCGGGAATGCCGCCAATGGACAGTCTTGCGATGCTGGTGCCCATGTGGGCGATTATGATGATCGCAATGATGGGGCCAACCTTTGTTCACACGATGACCACCTATGAGGCGCTGATGCGGTCCGCGAACGGCACATGGGGTGGTTTGATCGGTGTTGTTGCGGGTTATTTCATTGTTTGGGTGGTCTTTGGTGTTGTCATCGCGTTGATCCAAGCGGGATTGATGCGGCTGGGCTGGCTCGACATGTTTGGGCAGTCGACAACTCTTTGGGCAACGGCGGCTTTGTTGATCGTGGTGGGGTGGTTCCAGTTCACGTGGCTCAAAGAGGTTTGCCATGGCGTTTGTCATGCGCCGATGCAGTATTTCCTTGGCAACTGGCGTCCTGGGACGTTTGGTGGCCTTCGCATGGGGTTGGGCCTTGGTGCCTTCTGTGTGGTCTGTTGTTGGGGGTACATGGCGCTGGGCTTTGTTGGCGGTTCGATGAACCTGCTGTGGATGGGTCTTGCGACTGTTTTGATGGTATTTGAAAAGCTGCCGCAAATCGCGCACTATGTGATGCGTCCCGTTGGAGTTCTGTTGATTGTGGCAGGGCTGGCGGTGGCGGGTCGCGCGGCGGGGTTTTATTGATGCAAGCCGAAGAACGAAAAGCCAGTTTGGATCGTTTGGCTGCGCTAAGCAGTGATCCCGCAGATGTGCGGCGTGGTCATGCAAGGCGTATTGCGGCTGCCGTGGCTCCGCATGTTCCTGTGCGGTTGCTCGAAACGTTTGAAGCGAATGTTATGGCGTATCTGAGCGATCCTGATGGAGATCCTCTGGATCGTTTGATGGACCCGCTGATTAAGGGACGGACGCTTTACCTGTGGACGGGGCCGCTGCGGTTTCAGGATCGCAAGTCGCTGTTAACCATTTTGGAAGAGATTATCGTCAACGGCGAGTATCACTTTCGCACAACGTTGGAGAAGCCCGTCGTGATCGACGCTGGGGCGAATGTGGGGCTAGCGACCTATTACGCGAAACGGATTGGGCAGGCGCATAAAGTTGTTTGTTTTGAACCAAACCCAGAGAGCCATGCGTTGTTAAGTGAGAATGTGACGCTGTCAAAGTTTGAGAATGTGGAAATTCATCAAGCAGCAGTTTCGAACGTAGACGGAGAAGCAGAGTTGTATTTGCCCCAAGATGCGCCGCTTGCAGGGTCATTGGCCCCCCGTGCGGGCACAGATGGGTTGGTGAAGACCACTGTTAAAACCATGCGGATTTCGCCGTTTTTGGAAGAGCCGATTTCCCTGTTCAAACTGGACGTGGAAGGGGCGGAAGCCGAGGTGCTGGAAGAGTGCGAGGGACAGCTACACAATGTAGAGAACCTGTTCTGCGAAGTGCATCCAGTTGCGGGGGAGACCCCAAGCCTGTTGAACCGCACGTTAGAGATATTGGAACGCACAGGGTTTCGGGTACATGTGGCGCGCAGCCCATGGTCGTCCCGCAGCCATGACTTGCGCCCGATCCTGCACGCAAGTCGTGTGTATTCCCTGAGCGTTTATGCAACGCGGCTGGGGCAGGATGGGACACCCCTATGACGAAAGACTATGTAACGAAGTTAACAGGAAGAGGAGCCCTGTAATGGCTGAGACAAAGACGAAAGCGGCGGCGGATCGTATTGAGGTTATGAACAAGCTCGATCAACGCATGGCCCCAACGCGGCGGCGCATGGAGCCGACCAAATGGGAATTGAAGGGCGAATTGTTTTTGAACTGTTCGTGCGAAGTATTCTGCCCCTGTGTTGTTTCCCTTGGGAAGCACCAGCCGACAGAAGGGTATTGTCACGCATGGATGGCCATTCGCATTGATGAGGGTCACTTTGAAGGGGAAGACATTGGTGGGCTGAATGTGGGCTTGCTGGCGGATATTCCTGGTAAGATGGCAGAGGGCGACTGGAAAGTTGCGGCTTATGTCTCTGAGGAAGCGACGCAAAAGGCCTATGATGGGTTGCTGAAGATTTTCAGTGGTGCCGCAGGGGGGACAACAGGGTTGTTCACGATGCTGGTCAGCACAATCATTCATGCAGAGCGCACCAAAGTTGAGATCGAAACCGATGGGCGCAAGCGGCGCATCAACATTGGCAAAAAGATCAACGGTGAGATTGAGACCATCGGTGGTGCAAACCCTGATGAAGCGGTTGTGATCAAGAACTCTAAATACTGGATGGGTCCTGACATTATCGCTGCGGTCGGAACACGGAGCCGTGTGCGCGATCATGGTCGCAACTGGGATTTCGGCGGTAAGTCAGCCGAGATTTGCCCAATCGAATGGTCTGGTCCTTAACCCACACCCTTTACGCGGAGACAGGTATGTCACTGACCCCTGAATGGATGCGCATGATGGCGCAGTATAACGCATGGCAAAACGGCTGGATGATCCAAGCCGCCGATGCGTTGTCCGAGAGTGCGCGCTGGGAAGACCGCGGCGCGTTCTTTGGATCCATTCATGGAACGTTGAGCCATATTTTGTGGGCCGATACCATGTGGATGAGCCGATTGGCAGGGGGCGAGGCCCCCGAAGCGCCAGTGGAGCAGACCACCAAGAACTTTCCTGACTGGGCGGCATTTGTCACAGCACGGGGCGAGATGGATCAGTACATAATGCGCTGGGCCGAAACGCTGAATGCTGCTGACATGACTGGTACAACGTCGTTTTGGTCAGGGACGAAGGGGGCCGAGTTAACTCAGCCCAAGATGCAGACATATACACACTTTTTCAACCACCAGACCCATCACAGGGGTCAGGTTCACGCAATGTTGACGGCGGCAGGAGTAAGCACGCCCGATACTGATCTGTTATTCATGGAGTTCTAAGATGGTTGCACTATCGCCATCGCGCCGCCTGCGGCGTACACCTTTCTCTGACGGCGTCGAAGCCGCTGGGGTAAAGGCCTATACGGTTTACAATCACATGTTGTTGCCGACCGTGTTTCGATCCGTCGAAGAAGATTATCACCATCTGAAGTCTGCTGTGCAGATTTGGGATGTGGCCGTAGAGCGCCAAGTGGAGCTGCGGGGCCCTGATGCAGGGCGATTGATGCAGATGCTGACACCGCGCGATTTGCGTGGCATGAACATTGGCCAGTGTTTTTATGTCCCTATTGTTGATGAAACAGGGGGCATGTTGAACGATCCTGTTGCTGTGAAGCTCGCAGAAGACCGTTGGTGGATTTCCATTGCGGACAGCGATCTGTTGTATTGGGTCAAAGGCATCGCCAATGGTTGGCGATTGGACGTACTGGTGGACGAACCTGATGTGTCACCGCTGGCGATCCAAGGGCCAAAAGCCGAAGAGCTGATGACCCGTGTCTTTGGGGACAAGATCAAAGACGTGCGTTTCTTCCGCTTTGGTTGGTTTGATTTCCAAGGCCGTGATCTGGTGATTGCGCGCTCTGGCTATTCGAAACAAGGTGGATTTGAGATCTACGTGGAAGGCAGCGACCTCGGAATGCCGCTGTGGAATGCGCTGATGGAAGCGGGTAAGGATTTGGACGTGTATGCGGGCTGTCCTAACTTGATCGAGCGTATCGAAGGCGGTTTGTTGTCTTACGGAAACGACATGACAGATGACAACACGCCTCATGAATGCGGCTTGGGTCGGTTCTGTGATACGCAAACGGCCATTGGTTGTATCGGTCGTGATGCGTTGTTGCGTGTTGCCAAAGAAGGCCCGATCCAGATGGTGAGTGCTGTGTCCATTGATGGACCTGCCGTGCCGGCGTGCTCTGATTGGTGGCCAATGATGGCGAATGGCAAACGGGTGGGGCGGATCAGCTCTGCTGCTTGGTCGCCTGATTTTAACACGAATGTATCGATTGGTATGGTGCGCATGACCCATTGGGATGCGGGGACCACGTTGCAAGTGGAGACTCCTGACGGTATGCGAGACGCAACCGTTATGGATAAATTCTGGATTTAGAGGAGAGAGATCATGTTTAACGCATTGATGGTAAACAAAAACGACGAAGGCAAAACGTCTGCGGCGGTGGAGCAGATCAGTGAAGATCAGCTGATGGACGGCAATGTGACCGTGGCTGTGGAATATTCCACTGTGAACTACAAAGACGGTTTGTGCATTGGGCCAGGTGGCGGTTTGGTGCGTAACTATCCCCATATCCCTGGGATTGATTTTGCAGGGACTGTCGAGAGTTCATCTGATGATCGCTACAAGGCTGGCGACAAGGTGGTTTTGACAGGCTGGCGTGTTGGTGAAGCCCATTTCGGCGGGTATTCCCAAAAAGCCCGCGTGAATGCGGATTGGTTGGTGCCATTGCCCAAAGGTTTGGACACACGCACAGCCATGGCTGTTGGGACCGCTGGTTTCACATCTATGTTGGCTGTTATGGCGCTGGAAGATCACGGCCTGAAGGCTGGTGATGGACCTGTTTTGGTCACCGGTGCTGCGGGTGGCGTTGGATCAGTTGCGGTTGCGTTGTTGGCTGCGCTTGGCCATGAGGTTGCTGGTGTGACAGGGCGTCCTGAAAGCGCGGATTACCTGAAATCCCTTGGTGCAACGCAGATCGTTGCCCGTGAAGAGATTAACGAAACCACAAAACGACCACTGGAAGCCGAAACATGGGCTGGCTGCGTTGATGCCGTCGGTGGCGATATGCTGGCGCGGGTTTTGGGCCAGATGAAATACGGCGCGTCTGTATCTGCGGTTGGTCTGGCCGGTGGTGCTGGGCTGCCTGCGACGGTTATTCCGTTCCTGCTGCGCGGTGTGAACTTGC
>CAYWIR010000097.1:0-7815 GCA_964458375.1 uncultured Neptunicoccus sp. | reverse complement strand
AAATTGATTTTTTATGGAGTTTGAACATGGCCAATTTGGTTATCTGTTGCGATGGCACGTGGAACACCCCCGAACAGCGCGACGGCGGCCTTCCCGCCCCCACCAACATCGCGAAAATCTACGCTTCTCTCGCTGATACCGATGGGTCAGATGACACAGGCACCTATCAAAAACGGTTCTACCGCAAAGGCGTCGGCACAACAGGTGGCCCAATTGCGCGGTTAAAAGACGGGGCTTTCGCCACCAACATCAACAACGACATCATCAGCGCCTACAAGGCGCTCGGTGATATGTACGAAGAACATCCAACCGATCCAGAACAAGACGATAAACTCTTCTTGTTCGGGTTTTCGCGGGGCGCCTTTGCTGTGCGTTCGCTCACGGGGTTGATCGAACGCTGCGGCATCCCAAATTTTGATGAAACCAAGCCCTACTTTGACCAAAGTAAATCCATCGAAGACCAAAAATGGCGCATTGCCAAACAAGCCTACGCCCACTACCGCAAGAAAACCGCCCCTGACACCGATATCGAATGGCCACGCCACAAACGCAATCAGATCGAGTTTCTCGGTGTGTTTGACACAGTTGGCTCTCTGGGTGTTCCAGAAGATCTGCGCTGGCTGAACCCGTTTTCAAATCCACAGAAATACCAGTTTCACAACATTCAGCTTAGCAACAAAGTCTACGTCGCACGCCATGCCATCGCCATGGACGAACGCCGGTCCGCCTTTCAACCGACCCTATGGAACAATACCGAAGGCAACATCAACGTCCAACAGCGTTGGTTTCCTGGGGTGCATTCCGATGTGGGCGGCGGCTATCAAACCGTTGGTCTGTCAGATCGACCACTGGAATGGATGATAGATGAGGCCCGGAAACGCGGCTTGGCCTTTGATCCCGTGTTCACAAATCAGATCGCCCCAAACGACAAAGACGTCTTGAACGAATCCGCCACCTCAATCTTTCGCAAACTCAAGGTCTTGCCCCGATCTGTCCCGAATGTCGCCGAAGACCGTGATCTTGTTGATGCCTCGGCGCGCAATCGGCAGGCAGAACGCCCCATCCGCCAACCGAACTACTGGAAGGCCCGAACCCTAAATCCCGACACCCCCAAAACGGTTAGGGTGCCCGCCCGCTCCCGCTGGCGCGCCACTGGGATATTCTTGGAAGAAGGTAAAACCTACACATTCACCGCAAACGGGCAATGGCTCGACAAAGGGCACAAATGCGGACCAGACGGATTTCCCTCAACCTCCGCACTTTTTGGCTTGCACAAATCTCTGTTCATCGACGCGCTCGAAATTTTTGAAAAACTGGTGAACATGCGGTTTCCAACCGCCGATGTTTGGTGGACCCGCCGCCACCCAGAAATCCCATGGTTCGCTCTCACTGGCTGTGTCGCCAATGGCCGCCTCAAAGAAACGACCGATGAAGAAGACATCCCACACCAACACTTCAAAATCGGCACAGGCACAACGTTTTCACCCGACCGCAGCGGTTTCCTCTATTGCTACGCAAACGATGCGTGGCATTACTACCTAAACAACGCAGGAACCCTGCATTTAACCATCACCGAAAAAGGCGACACACAAGCCCCTTAAAATCCCGTAACCGCCCTGTGCGTTAATGCGCTTCAAAACCCAACACACTACCCATACCTATAGCGTTTCGATTTTTGTTTGATTCATCGAATAACGCAAATCCCGTTGTGGCTTTGGCCACAGGCAGGGATTTGCGTTTCAACATAAAGTCGAAACGCTTTAAGGGACCCCTGTTTCTGGGTAGTTTGCTTTTTTTAATTTCCCTCGTTAACGACTAGACTGACAGGGACGCAACGGCTAGAAACCGCAGACGTTTACAGGGGGCTATCATGGCTGATGCAGAACATCCTCAAATCTATCTGATCACCCCGCCACAGTTTGAACTGTCGTCTTTTTCCAATGATCTCAGTGGGTTACTCGATACCTTTGAAATCGCCTGCGTCCGTTTGCGCTGTGCATCCGAAGCCGCCGACGATATTGGCCGCGCAGCAGACAACCTACGCGAGGTCTGCCACGCCCGCGAAATCTCCTTAGTCGTTGAAAACCATGTAAAAATCGCCCAAACCCATGGCTTGGATGGCGTTCATCTAACCGACGGCCCCCGCCAAGTGCGCGACATGCGCAAACTGCTTGGCGATGACGCTATCGTCGGAAGTTATTGCGAAAATTCAAGGCACTCTGGCCTTTCTGCAGGGGAAGCGGGCGCAGACTACGTTGCCTTTGGCCCTATGGCCGAAACACCGCTTTCCACCACCGAACCCGCCGAATTTGAAACCTTCGAATGGTGGTCACAGATGGTAGAGGTTCCGGTGGTCGCAGAGGGCGCTATCTCTTTGGAAATGGCGGAAAAAATCGCACCCGTCACCGATTTCTTTGGCCTTGGCTCTGAACTGTTTTCAGATGGTATCGACCCTAAAAAAGCGCTGTCAGCCTTTATCGAGCGTATCCGCTAACCCCTGCGCCACCACGCCAAATGTATCCCGCGCCAGCACCTTACGATCTGCCATGTCCGACACGCGGATCGGCGCATGAAACGTCACGGTGACGCGCCCCTGTTTCAACTGCCCTAACACGTTGAAAAAATGCGGGAAAAAATCCGCATCGCCCCACCAACCGTAATACCGTTCATCCTGATGATCAGGCGCTTTATACGCCACACTTACGGGCTGCAGCCACGCCGTTTCCCGCAACTCTGGTTGGAAAAATGCCGCAAACAATGTGGCCTTAAACGGCAACACCCGCCGCCCATCCGTGCTGGTCCCCTCAGGGAAAAACAACAACCGATGGCCGGCCAACAGCTTTTGGGAAAACACGTCCCGCTGCTTCACCGCATGGCTTTGTTTCCGTTCAATAAAAACCGTCCCAACAGATCGCGCAATTGCCCCGATCAGCGGCCATTTCGCCACCTCTGCCTTTGACACAAACAGCACCTTTTGCACCGCGTTCAGGACAAAAATATCGAGCCACGTCGAATGGTTCGCAACCACCCCACCTGGCATCTGCATCGGCGCTCCATGCGTCACAACACGCAGGCCCATCACACCCAAAACACCACGGCACGCCAATTGCACCAGCCCTTGCGCCGCCTGACCAAACCCCAGCAATCGCAGCAGCAACATCGGCCCCATCAACCCGAAAATCACAATCGCAATGCCCAGAAACCGCAACGCCGCGACGGCGCAATTGCCAAACCCAAGGCGCACAGGCGTAGGCTTACTGCCGTCATCCCACGTGCTCACGCAGCCACTCCGCTTTCAAGCTGTTTCAATTGCTTGGCAGGCACCAGCGCACGATCCAATATCACGCACACATCCGTTGTGTTGAAATCCCGATCCAAATAGGCGTCTTGCCCTACAAACCCACCCAGCCGCAAATATGATTTTATAAGCGACGGAATTTGCTTAACCGCCTTGGTGCGGTCAATATCCGCAAAGGATTTCAACGCGATAGACACCGCCCCTTTGGACCGCGCCGATACGCGATACTGTTCAGGGGCCAAATGGTTGTGATGCAGAAACGATAACCCGTCAGCGTAATCATCTGGCTCCGTTCCAGCAAAGGACGCCACCCCGAAAAGCAATTCAATGTCATGGCGCACAACATAGTCAGCCACACCTTGCCACAACAAATGCAGGGCCAATCCGCTGCGATAGTCCGCATGAACACAGCTGCGACCCAGTTCCAAAACCTTACGGCCAGAGCCAGTGATCTTGCTCAAATCATACTCCGCCGCACTATAAAAACCGAGCCCGCTGGCCGCCACATCGCCTTGCAGCAAACGGTAAACACCAACCACGTTGCCCCGATCATCCGCAATGCGGTCATCGCGCAGAATCAAGTGGTCGCAATAAGGATCAAACGCATCCACTTCCTGTCCCGTACCCCTGTCAAACGCAGGGCGCGCGCCCATTTCTTCGACAAACACCTGATACCGCAACCTTTGCGCAGCCGCCAACTCGGCTTCGGACTCGGCCAGTTTAAGGGTAAAATGCGCACGGTTCAGGATCATCGAGAGCTCTTTGGACGTTTAAACGTTTCTTAATTCAATTTGTTTAAAATTAAAATCACACAGTGAGGGAGAAAATTTCTTGATTACTCAACCAAAAGTGGCATAATATCAACAACACGCCAGCTACTTAAGCTCAAGAGTGATGTGATTTGTGTCTAGGACAACTTTTCCAAGCTCTTCAAAATTAACGGTTATTTTACCGTTCACAACAGATTGGACTTGGCCCAACCCCCATTCAGGGTGGGCTGGGTTCCGAACCAATTGGCCGGGTGTCAGAAATTCATTCATGGCGCTGCACCTTAAGCGGGGACATCTTAATGTATTCCACTTCTCAAGAACTTACAGCCCTGATCAGCTCGCGTATTTGTCACGACCTTGCCAGCCCTCTTGGGGCCATTGCAAACGGCCTCGAACTTTTAGAACTGACAGGCGCAGGGGACACTCCCGAATTTGCCCTTTTGTCCGACAGCATCCAATCCGCCAACGCCCGCATCGCGTTTTTCCGCATTGCCTACGGCCCTTCAACGGATGACGCAGTTCTGGCGGCCAATACGTTGCAAAAAACACTGACTGACAATTTCAATGGGCGCAAAATCACCGCAAAATGGGACACGACAACCGATTGCCCACGCTCTGTTGCAAAACTGATGTTTTTACTCGTACAGGCCGCCGAAACGGCCCTGCCCTATGGCGGCGCTCTGTCCATTCAGGCCGACGGACAAGGCGGAACACTCAAATGCGACGCGCAAGAAATCCGTACCGATCCAAACCTATGGGCGCATTTTTCAAATGATGCCCCCAACAGCGATTTGCAATCTGCGAACATCCAATTTGCCTTGGCGCGCAAGCAAGCAGATGATCTTGGCAAACAAATCAGTGTGTCACGCACTTCAGAAAGTCTTGTAATTTCTGTGACTTAGCTGCTTCAAACTTCTTTCAAACCAGCACGGAACCGCCGCATGTTCATCTGATATGCCTCAGCGGACATGGTCAGTCCCTTGATAGCAGTTTCGTCCAACGTGCGCACAACTTTGCCAGGTGCGCCCATCACCAACGATCCATCAGGAATAACCTTGCCTTCCGTGATCAACGCATTGGCGCCGATCAAACAGTTCTCACCGATCACCGCACCGTTCAGAATGGTCGCACCCATGCCAATCAACGAGTTATTGCCAATCGTACACCCATGCAGCATCGCTCTGTGCCCGATGGTGCAATTGGTCCCAATCGTCATCGGATATCCCATATCCGTGTGCAGCACCGAATTTTCTTGAATGTTAGAGCCAGCCCCAACCGCGATCAGTTCATTATCACCCCGCAAAACGGCCCCAAACCAAACAGATGCCCCACTGTCGATCCGCACTTTTCCCATAATCTCAGCGCTTGGCGCGATCCAGTAATCGCCATCCTCCGCAAAGGTTGGGGCAATTCCATCCAGTTCATAGATCATGACATTTCCTCAAATTCTGTGTTCAAATCGCGCACGCGCTGCATCAACCCTGGTTGGCGATCACGGCGCAACCTTTCCGCTGTGACCACTGCGCGCAACTCCGCTTCGCAGGCATCCAAATCTTCATTCACCAGCACATAATCGTATTCCGCCCAATGACTTATCTCATCACGAGACTTCGCCATACGGTCCGCCACAACCTCTGCGCTGTCTTGCCCGCGTGCATTTAAACGCGATTCAAGTGCCGCGATAGAAGGGGGCAGCAAAAAGATCGACACCACATTTTCGCGCAGGTTTGACGCGCGGATTTGCTGACCGCCCTGCCAGTCCACATCGAACAAAACATCGCAACCACCGTCCACCGCATCCGCCACAGGCCCAAGAGGTGATCCATATAGGTTTCCAAACACTTCCGCATGTTCAAGCATCTCACCCGCTTCAACCATGGCTTCAAACTCTGCACGGGACTTGAAATAGTAATCCTTGCCTTCAACCTCCCCCGGACGCATCGCACGGGTTGTGGCGGACACAGAAAAACTGATCTTGTCGTCATCGACCAACAGCCGTTTTGCCAACGTGGATTTACCCGCACCCGAAGGTGAAGAGATGATGATCAAAAGGCCGCGTCGGGCATTAACAGACATGGCTACTCCACATTTTGCACTTGCTCGCGCATCTGGTCGATTACGGTTTTCAGGTCAAGCCCGATTGACGTCAACGCGGTGTAATTGGCTTTGGAACACAAGGTATTCGCCTCTCGGTTAAATTCTTGTGTCAGAAAATCGAATTTGCGTCCAATGGGTCCATCGGCTGCCAGCAGCTCTTGCGCTGCACTTATATGAGCCCCCAAACGATCCAGCTCTTCGGCCACATCCGCCTTCACCGCAATCAGCGCAAGCTCTTGAGCAATGCGAGCATCATCAACGGCATCCGTTTGCTCCAACACCCTTGCAACGTTGGCTTTTAGTGTCTCGGCCACATGATCCCGCCGCGCATCCAAAACCCCTGCCGCCGCAGCACACAGGGCTTCGATCTCGTTTATCTGTTGGGATAAAATATCCTTGAGCGCAGCACCTTCCGCCGCGCGGGCCTCACAAAAAGAGGCAATCGCACTGCTTAGATCCGCTTTTACGGCGGCCAAGCTGGGTGTGCCGCTGTCTTGTTCCGTGTCTTGAACAGTGAACACACCAGGCAAAGCCAAAATCGCCGCAACATCTAACGGCGCGGTTTCCGTATCAGCCGCCTTCGCAGTGGTCCGCACAGCCTCCAACGCCCGTTCCATACCGTCCACGTTCAACTGCGCCCCACGGGCCATCGCGGCACGTTTCACCTTCAACCCAACGCTGATCGTGCCCCGTTTACAAGCGGCCCCAATCTCCTTGCGTGCTACGGCTTCAAGTGGTTCAAACCCATCCGCAATCCGTGTGCGAATATCTAAACCACGCCCGTTCACACTGCGAATTTCCCAGGCCCAAGTCAGGCTGTCATCACTGCCGTTCACTGACGCGAACGCCGTCATTGAGTTAACCATTTAAGAAACTTTGCCTCACTTTTGGATAAAATTTGTGCCACTTAGGCGCCGCGGGGACGGTTAAACGAGTGTTAGCAAAATACACTGCATTTCTCAACAAATGCGTGTAAAATAGAGAAGGGTGATCAATGGGATTTTTTACGCGGAACGCAAATGCGAACAACAAACGGGTTACAGCCTTGTTTCGGAAAGAGAGCTTTATGCAGGATCCGGTGATCGTTGATCTTCTGAGCTATTGGGAAAGCCTGCGCGCAGGGCGTTTGGCGCCAATGCGCTCGGAAATTGATCCACGGGAAATCACTGGCGCCTTGGAGCATACCTTCGTTCTGGAATATAACGGCCCCCAAGACGTACGGTTTCGCCTCGCTGGCATGAAGCTTTGCGACATAATGGGAATGGAACTGCGCGGCATGCCACTCCGCGCCTTGATCGAAATTGGTCACCGCGACGAGCTTGCGCGGATTGTTGATGATCTGATCAACGACCCTAAAATTGTCGAACTGCAATTGGCCACTGACTCTAACAAAGGGAAATTGACCGCGCGTATGTTGATGCTGCCAATGCAGGATCAACGGGGTAAAATCACCCGTATCTTGGGCTGCTTAACGACCCAAGGGCCCAGCATGCAGCATCCGCAACGCTTTGCCATCCTCAAGGCAAAGACCACCCGCATTGTCGGGGTTAAGGATACATCAGAACCGCAAAACGCGACAGGGTTTGCCGAAGATGATGATCCTTTTGTGGGTCCAACCGACTTCACCAAGCCGACGATCCCCAGCAAAAC
>CAYWIR010000096.1:0-7873 GCA_964458375.1 uncultured Neptunicoccus sp. | reverse complement strand
CCGTGGGGCGATCAAAATCAAACGGCACCTGATTGATGCGGCCTGTAAACACAGTGTCTGTGTCAAAGAACACAAAAGGTTCCCCTTCGGGCAGGCAGGTTAAGCCAATAATCTTGTTCCCATTGGGGTATCTGCTGCCAAACACACCGTTTTGAAACGGAACGATTTCAGCACCCAGATCCAACAACAGCTCGCGCACAGCGGGGTTGGAAATACGCGGGTCTTCATCCCACCGTTCAGACGGCTGCGGCTCTCCGAGGATCAAGCGCCCCGAAAAATTTGGGTTTTTAGCGAAGAAGGATGCCACAAATAAAACGGCTTCATACTCCAGCCGTCCGCCCTGCACGATTGCAAATACGTTATAGTCTTTTGCCACGTTTTCTGCCCATGTTGGTTTTACTGACATATATCGCCACAGCGGTTAAAAAGAAATGGGGACAGCCCCTTACACCAAAGAAATTTAAATATCTGCCGTAAAAATCTAACAGATTGGAGCCTTACAATGCTAAAAACCGCCCTCAAAACCAGTTTCACCCTGTTGTGCTTGTCGGCCATGCCTGCGTTGGCACAAGGAAAGTTCCTAACTGCCGCAGAGGTGAAACCGATCCTTACTGTTACCAAAGGCAGTTGGATTGCTGTGCGCGAATATGAAGGGCAGGATCTTTTGTATTTCAGCCACCTGCTGGCGTGGCGCTGCGGCTTAACCACAATCACCTATGCGCTGAACGACAGCACCGATACGGCAGATTGGCCGCTGACCCCCTGTAATCCTGACAGCCCAACGCCGTCCGCTATCGGCGAAGATCAAAAAATCTATCTGACGCAGCCACTCAACTCGATAACGTCGATCACTGTTCAAATCACCTATGACGATGACACAACCGACGAAGCCCGCTTTGAACGCAAATCCGTACTGTTGCCATAAAAAAGGGCCGCCCAAAGGCGACCCTCAAAATCTTACTGTAAGACAGATCAGTCTGTTACAGTTTTGATCGCATCAGTTACGGCTTCTGTAGCCGTGTCCACAGCACCTTCAACCGCTTGAGTTGCTGTGTCTGTGACAGCTTCTGTCACTGTTTCAGTTACAGTTTCAGTTACAGTTTCGGTTGCAGTCGTGGCTGTATCTGTTGCTGCTTCTGTTGCAGTTTCAGTCACCGCTTCAGTCGTAGACGCCGCCGTATCTGTTACAGCTTCTGTTGTGGCTGCTGCCGTGTCTGTCACCGCTTCAGTTGTACCTGTCACTGCATCAGACACGCTTTCCACTGCGCTGGACGCAGCTTCTGTTGCTGTTTCTGTCGCGGCATCCACCGTGTCAGACACAGTCTCTGTTACAGTTTCAGTAACGGAATCAACAGCTTCGTTCACTGTCTCTGTCGCTGTTTCGACTGCGCCTTCAACGGCTTCGTCAACAGCGGCTTTGGCTTCGTCTACTGCGCTTTCAACAGCAGCTTTTGCCTCATCCACAGCTTCTTCAACCGCGTTGCCTGCATCTTCTGTGGCTTCTGTCACAGCTTCTTCAACTGCTGTTTCCACTTTAGGTGTTTCAGCCACCTCTGTCGGTGTTTGATTGGAAGACCAAACAAAATAGCCAACAACGGCTGCCACAACAACGCCGCCAAGAATGATTACATTTTTCATCGTATATTTCCCCTTATGGGTTTCATGTTCTGCACTGCAGCATGTGCAACTTAAGTTCTCGGGTTTCAACCACCCCGATCAAGAAACTGTGATAAATCGGCGAAAAATGGCGTAAAAAAAACGGCGGTGGGGCAAGCCACCGCCGTTTTAACTGGGATTTTTTTTAGATCAGTTCAAAGCGTTCAGTTTTTCAACCGCCGCATCTGCCGCTGCTTTCGCTTCTTCTGCTTTCGCCGTCGCAGCTGCAACCGCTTCCTGCGCCGAAGCCGCCAGCTCTTTGGCTGATGCCAACGCCCCTTCAGCTTCGCTTACAGCGGCCGTCGCGGTTTCCGCCGCTTCCGTAGCTGCTGCAAGGCCAGACTTGGCTGTTTCAACACCAGCCTCAGCCTCTTGCAGCGCAGCTTCTGCTTGCGCTTGACCATTTGATGCATCGCCAGCCGCTGCTTCTTGATCCGCAACAGCCGCCTTCGCCGCCTCTAGGGATGACATAGCTTCCGCAACACTCTCACCCGCCGCATCCGCAGCCGCTTGCGCTTCCGCAACACCCGCTTCTGCCGCTGTCACTGGGGCATTCGCGTCAGTTGCTGCAGACATTGCTTCGTTCAATGCAGTTTGCGCAGTGCCCAAAACCTCTTGATCCGCTGCTGCCGCTGCATCTGCCGCCGCTTGTGCATCCTGCGCTGCCATTGCCGCTTCTTTGGCAGCAGACAATGCCGTTTCCGCCGCGCTTAGCGTGGCTTCATCCACTTTTGGCGCTGTTTCATCAGACGCCGCAACTTCTGCACGGGACGTCAGTTCATCAAACGCATCTTGCGCTGAGGTCGCAGCCAATGTCGCGTCATTGGCAACAGACGCTGCTTCTGCCGCTGACGCCGCCGATGCATCCGCCGAAGACGCCGCTGATGCCAACGCACTCTTGGCTTCTTCTGCCGCGTTCATCGCACCCGTTGCACCCGCTTTGGCTTCTTCAACAGCTTTTTGCGCTGCTGCAACTTGATCGAGCGCTGCGGCCTCTGCCGCTTTCGCGCCATCAAGCACGCCCATTTCCGCATCTACACTTGCAGAGCTCAATGCTTCGGTTGCGGCCTCTGCCGCGCTTTTGGCGGTTGCCACAAGCGTTTCGTTTTCACCGACCGCTGCCATTGCGCTATCAAGCGCGGCTTGCGCCTCTGGAATCGCGGCGGCGGCTGCTTCGGCAGCCGCTTGCTTTTCGGCCACAACAGCCATGGCACTTTCAACCGCTGCGCCCGCTTCGCTTGCCGATGCACTGGCGTCTTCAACCGCTTGCGCAGCCGTTTGTGATGCCACTTGCGCCGATTCAGCAACCCCTTTGGCCGCATCTTGCGCCGCTACCAGCCTATCCCGTTGGGTTTTGTCCGTAATCCCCCAGATGGCGATCACCGCCACAACGGCAAGTGCTATAAATCCAGCTGTCTTTTTCATGTGTCTTCCCTGCATGTTTTTCGTATGCCGTCGCAACAACGGCGTTTTCCCGCCGATTAGCTTCGTCATTCCATTGGTTCATGCAAGCCCTAATTCTGCACAAACGCCTATTTCAACCCTGTTTTCCGTGGGTTTTAGGGTAAAAGGATGGTTGAACCTTTGGCCACACAGTGTACATTCTGCCCATCGAATGATCGGTAACAACAAAGGACTCGAATCCAATAGCCCGTAGACCTCACCACGCGCCACCACAGCGCGACACTGGACCCCGCGTTAACGAACGCATCACATCCACAGAAATTCGCTTGATTGGCGCCGAAGGCGAAAACGTCGGCGTTGTTTCCCCCGCACGCGGGATGGAACTTGCCGCTCAAGCTGGCCTCGACCTCGTAGAAATCTCGCCCAATGCCAAACCACCGGTCGTTAAGATCATGGATTTTGGCAAGTTCAAATATGAACAGCAAAAGCGGGAATCCGAAGCGCGCAAAAAGCAAAAGATCATCGAAGTAAAAGAGGTGAAGTTCCGTCCAAACACGGATACCCACGACTTCGACGTGAAAATGCGCAACGTGTACAAATTCTTGGACAACGGCGACAAAGTGAAAATCACACTGCGTTTCCGTGGCCGCGAAATGGCCCACCAGCGTTTGGGCGCAGAGCTTTTGAACCGTGTTGCAGAAGCTGTAACCGAAGCAGAAGCAGGCAAAATCGAAAATATGCCGAAAATGGAAGGCCGCCAAATGATCATGATGATCGGACCTTTGGCAAAATCCTAAGGCAATTCACCAAATTATTGCAAAAGGCGTGCTGATCCCAGCGCGCCTTTTTCGTTTTAGCCCCCTACATCCTAGCGAGCTTTCACAACCTTCGCTTCATCTTTCACCGCATCAAACGCGGCGCGACGTTTTTCGATTTCTTCACGGCTCAACAAATCCGCATTGGAATAGTCTTTTTGCCAATTCGCATCCCCGCTCCATTCATAGGGGGATCGCACGGTTGTCCGTGGCGCTTGGGCCTGTTCAAACATCTGCACAGCCATCCGCGCAGTGTCCAACTGGCTCTCTCGGTCATACGGCAGCCCTGCCCCATTGCCGAGCGGGAAGTTCGAAAACAGCAAGCGCGGCACGCCAACCTGCTCCACAATGTCCTTTGCGCAGCCCATGATCACCGTTGGAATACCCGCCGCTTCCAGCGCATGGGACGCCAAGGCAACCGATTGATGGCACACGGGACAGTTTGGCACCAAAACCACCGCATCCACGCCATCCTCTTTGCAAAACTGCGTCACCGCAGGCCCATCGACCTCTTGGGTAATCCTTTGGGATCGGTTTGTGGGCAGGCCGTAAAACCGTTCTGACACATGGCCGATCACACCTTCTTTGCGCAAGGCCAGCAAAGCGCGCAGCGGGAAATAGGTCCGCCGATCCTGCGCCGTTGTGTGCACCCGATCATAGGCAATATGGGAAATCCGCACATCTGGTTCTGGATCAATGGGGTTTGCATAGACCTCAAAGAATTTCGCCAATCCATTGTGCGGCGCACCTGGCCCCTGATCCCCTGCACCCATCTTGTACGGGGCCGCCGTTGTTACAAGCCCAATCCGCGCCTCCGCCAAGGGTTTGTCGAGCCGAGCAAACGGCACATCAGACACCTGCGCCCACTCATAAGGTTTGCCATATCCCAGCGCCTTATAATAGGCGCGGATACGCGGGATATAGTCCAAAACAGAACCGCTCATAACCAGCTTTCATTTTATCACCCGACCACGATAGCTTGCTTGCAGGTCCAATCCAACTCCCTTAACGTTATCGTTATGGAACATGACAATATAAGACGCTGGCACGACATGGGCGGCCAAGCTGCTGGCGACATCGACTTCGAACAGCATAACTTTGCGCTTTGGGAAAAACGGGTGGATGCGCTTTTGGTGCTGACCTCTGCCAAAGGCTATTTCACCGTTGATGGCCTGCGCCGCGTGCTCGAAGACATGGGCGAAGACGCCTTTGAAACCATGACCTACTATGAACGTTGGATCCAATCCGTGAACCAAAACCTTTTGGAAGCAGGGGCTTACACGCTACCTGAACTTTCTGCCAAAATGGCCGAGGTTGCTGCGCGGGGTGAAACCTATGGCGATTGTGCTGGTGGCGGAGAATCCTAATGCAAAAAGTCCGCGTCAAAGAAATGTTCCCCCCGGGCCACGTGCGTACGCCGTTCTTTCTGCGGGGCAAAGTGGGCGTGATCGAACGAGAGCTTGGCCCCTTCAAAAACCCAGAAGAGCTCGCCTATCGTCAAAACAGCACGCCGATCAAACTACTGCGTGTCCGTTTTGAAATGTCAGAGGTTTGGGGCGAAGACGCTGAAACCCCAACCGATACGATTGACGCTGAAATCTACGAACACTGGCTGGAGCCTGCCTAATGCCCCACGATCACCACGACCATGATCACCTGTCCCCGTCAGGCCACCCCTATCAGCCAGACCAAGACCACACGCTGACCAAATGGCAAGCCATGGAAATCGCCATGCGCGAACTGTTGGTTGAAAAAGGCATCATCACCGCCGCCGAAATCACGGAAACCGTCGAAGCCATGGATCGCCGATCCCCCGCCGATGGTGCCAAAGTCATTGCCCGCGCATGGACCGATCCTGCCTTCAAAGAGCGTCTGTTGGCCGATGGGTCGGCCGCTGTCACCGAAATGGGCTTTGACGCCATTGCCATGAAACTGATCGTTTTGGAAAACACCGCACAGGTGCACAACGTGGTCGTTTGCACGCTCTGTTCGTGCTACCCGCGCAACCTGCTTGGCCTGCCACCTGATTGGTACAAACAACGGGCCTATCGCTCTCGTGTGGTGAAAACCCCGCGTAAGGTTCTGTCTGAATTTGGTCTCAACCTGCCTGATGATGTTCAGGTCCGCGTGCACGACAGCACCGCAGACATGCGCTATCTGATCCTGCCCGCCCGTCCTGAAGGGACCGACGGCATGGACGAAGCGGCGCTAGCCGCGCTTGTATCCCGCGATTCCATGATCGGTGTTGCTCTGGCCAGCGCCCCGCAATGACGGCTGCAGTGCGCTTTTGGGATGGGCTTGGCCCTCTCGCCAAAGGCACACTGTTGTTCCTCACCACACTGTTTTTGTTTTCCATCATGGATGGCATTGCCAAAGGGCTGACAGAGCGCCACCACCCGCTTCAGGTTGTTTGGGCACGCTACACCTCACAAACCGTGATCGCCTTTATTGTGCTCTCGCCATTTCTAACGAAACTCCTGCGCACCAAACGCATCGGCCTGCAACTGATCCGCTCTGCCTTTCTGTTTGGCGCAACCATGTCCTTCTTCACGTCGCTCAAATTTATCCCCATCAGCTCGGCCACCGCTGTCTTTGAAATCGCACCGCTGTTCATCACCATCCTCAGCTTTTTCGTCTTGGGCGAAAAGGTGGGTCTGCGGCGTTGGATCGGCGTGTCCGTCGGGCTGGTCGGGGCCATGATCATCATCCGCCCAGGCTCCGAGGTGTTCACCTTCGTCGCTCTGCTCCCTGCCCTCGCCGCGTTCTGTTTTTCTGGCTATGCCATTTCCACGCGTTTTCTGGGCCAAGACGAAAGCCCATGGACCAGCTTTCTTTACACAGCCCTTATCGGCTGTATCGCCAGTTGCTTAATCGTCCCAACCGTTTGGGAAACCCCAACCCTGCCTGATGCGGGGCTGATGACCACGATGGGCATTGTGGGTGGGTGCGGCCATTACCTGTTGATCCGCGCCTTCACCATCACCGAAGCCTCCTATCTCGCCCCCTTTGGCTATGTCACTTTGTTGTTCAACGGGCTGTGGGGCTATCTCTTCTTCTTCGAAGTCCCAGATATCTATACCATCCTTGGGGCCACGATCATCATCAGCGCAGGGGTCTACGTGTGGTACCGCGAAACCTTCTCAGCCAAAGAAAAAGGCGTCTGATACCCATCAAACGCCCCTTCGCACCGTGTTCTTAAAAACGTCAGTCCAGCCGCCGCGCCACCAGCACAGGACCAAGGTTCTGCTTTTGCACAATCACCGCGTATTGACCATCCGCTGACACATCACGGCGCAGCGTCCGCGCACCCACACCATCCCATGTCGCAACGGTTTCCCATGATGTGACCACGTTCACATAATCAATGTTACGCCCCGCGTTTTCACCCCGTTTGATCTTCACAGGGACCTTCGGCGTGTAGCGCACCAAATGCACATCAGACGGCGCAGATTTGCCCCCCTTGGCATGCAGTTTAATCTCAAGCGAGCCGCCCGTGCGGGTCAGCGCCATGGTTACAGGCTCATCCGATGCACCCATCATGTCGATATACATCATGGCTTTGCGGCGGCTTGGCCCTGCCACATAATGCTCGCCATTGAAAATCATCTGCGGCGTAACCAACCGATAGCGGCTTTTCATTTTGGTGTTGAACTCTGCTTGGCGCACCGCAAACGCGGGCTGTGCCAGCTCATCCTTCCAACCAAGGTAATCCCAATAATCCACATGCAGCCCCAACGCGATCACGTTATCGCGCCCTGCGATCTCGGCCAGAATATCATCCGCAGGTGGACAGGACGAACAGCCTTGTGACGTGTACAACTCCACAACAACAACCGCATCGTCCGCAGCTAAACTGCTGCCCAGTCCAAGGGTGCTCAGGGCCAAAGTGGCTAAGAATTTCCGCATTTTACTCGCTCATGTCTCAATGTGTTACCAGCTTATAGCCTTATGCCCGCCCTGTTGACCAATAAACGTTTCGAGAGCGAATTGTTACAATC
>CAYWIR010000095.1:0-7876 GCA_964458375.1 uncultured Neptunicoccus sp. | reverse complement strand
GCGAAGGTTCTGTTTGATTTAGATGTGCGACCCAATGAAAAACAGATGCGTGTGCTGGCGGCGGATTGGTCGCCGTGGCGGGCTGTTGCGGCGCGGCTTTTATGGGCGTACTACCGCGTGGTGAAGAATAGAGAAGGAATTCGGTGATGGCAGTTTTGGAGAGCGGGCGTAAAGCGCCGAAATCGGGTGAGGTTAAGACCTTGGTGGTTTTTGTGCATGGCTATGGCGCGGATGGAAATGATCTGTTGTCGCTGGGCGATCCTTTGGGTGAGCACATGCCTGATACGGTTTTTTATGCGCCCAATGCGCCGAATAAATGCCAGATGAACCCGATGGGGTATGAGTGGTTTCCGATCCCGTGGATTGATGGATCCACCGAAGAAGCGGCGAATGCTGGCATGGATGATGCCGCGCAGATGTTTGACGATTGGTTGACCGAAACCATGGCCGCAGAAGGTGTGACAGCGGCGCAGACGTTTTTGGTTGGGTTTTCGCAAGGGACGATGATGAGCCTGCATGTTGGGCCGCGTCGGGCAGATAAGTTGGCAGGTATTGTCGGATTTTCAGGGCGTTTGTTGCGCCCAGAAGCGTTGGGTGAGGTGCAAACCAAGCCACCCATCTTGTTAATCCATGGAGATGCGGATGATGTGGTGCCACCGTCGAGCATGCCCGAAGCCGCTGATGCGTTGACGGCTGCTGAATTTGAGGTGTTTACCCATGTTTCCAAGGGGACCGGGCATGGCATAGCGCCAGATGGGTTGGGGCTGAGCCTGCAATTTATGATCGAAATGTTCGCAAAAGCGGCGACGTAGAACGGGGTTAGGCCGCAGACGGTTTTTACTTAGTTTTGAACAGGTTGTTTTGCGCGTCTTTGCTCCGATTGTTTGAACGCAATTCTGCATAAAGGGCGCGGCCTTTTTGAACCGCGGGGCGGTCTGCTACACGATCGAGCCATGCTGCTAGGTTTGGTTTGTCTTCCAGTGTTTGCTCTTGGCCTTCCCAGAGGCTGGCCCAAGGCCATATCGCCATATCTGCGATAGAGTAGTCGCCGCAAATGAAATCTTGTCCTGCAAGTTGGCGATCTAAGACGCCGTATAATCTTGCGGTTTCAGCGCGGTAGCGGTCTTTGGCGTATGGGATATCTTGTGGTGGGTCCATGTGTGGAGCGTATTTTATGAAGTGGTGGGTTTGTCCAGCCATGGGGCCAACGCCGCCCATCTGCCACATCAACCATTGATCGACAGCGATGCGATTGCGTTCGGATGTGCCGCCAAATTTTCCTGTTTTGCGGGCAAAATACTGCAAAATTGCACCTGATTCAAAAATGGACACTGGATCGCCATCCGGGCCATTGGGGTCGGTTATCGCAGGCATCCGATTGTTTGGTGCGATTTTCAAAAAGTCTGGCGCGAACTGATCCCCTTTGCCGATGTTGATCAGATGCGTTTCGAAGGGCAGGTCAAACTCGTACAAAGCGATAGAGATTTTCCAGCCGTTTGGTGTGGGCCAAAAGTAGAGATCAATGGGGTCTTGCATGAATAGGTTCCGAATGTTCGCGAGGAAGGTGACGCAAGCGGGGTGAGAGCGCAAGGGGAGGTGTGCGAAGGTTGTCTTTTAAATAGCAGCCTCACCAATAGTTGTCTGTATCCCGCGCTTTTCGTGCGTTGACGGTATAGGCCGCTTGTTTTACAAAGGCGGCGTGGCGATTTGTAACCGGATTGTGGGCCACGTTAAAATTCCACTAAAAGGTCGAGGGCAGAGTTTGCGCACCCCGATCGTTCCAACGGTTGGGGTTTTTTGTTGGGCTGCCCCGTTTTAGCCCCGTATTGGAGATGTGTGGCTATGGATAACTGGTCAGCGAAGACAAAAATGGTGCATGCGGGGGCAAAACGCTCGCAATTTGGGGAGCTGTCAGAGGCGTTGTATCTGACACAGGGGTTTTTATACGAAAGTGCGGAGCAAGCTGAGGCGCGTTTCATCGAAAGCGGTGAGGATGAGTTCATCTATGCCCGCTATGGCAACCCAACGGTGCGCATGTTTGAAGAGCGGATTTCGGTGTTGGAGGGGGCGGAGGACGCCTTTGCCACGGCATCAGGCATGGCGGCAGTGAATGGGGCGTTGATGGCTTTGCTCGGGGCTGGTGATCATCTGGTGGCGGCGCGGGCGCTGTTTGGGTCCTGTTTGTTCATTGTTGAGGATATCCTACCGCGGTTTGGTGTTGAGGTGACGCTGGTGGATGGCACGGATTTGGAGGCGTGGAGAGGGGCTGTGCGGCCTGATACCAAGGTTTGCTTTCTGGAGAGTATTTCAAATCCTACGCTGGAAGTTATTGATATTAAGGGTGTTTCAGAGATTGCACATTCTGTAGGTGCGACGGTTGTGGTGGACAATGTGTTTGCGACCCCTGTGTTTCAACGCACGTTTGATCTGGGTGCGGATGTGGTGATTTATTCTGCGACCAAGCACATTGATGGGCAGGGACGTTGTCTTGGTGGTGTGGTTCTGGGGAGCCGTGACTTTATCAAAGGGCCGTTGCAGACGTATCTGAAGCATACGGGGGCGGCGATGAGCCCTTTCAATGCTTGGGTTATGGTGAAGGGGCTGGAGACATTGGCGCTGCGGTGTGAGGCGCAAGCGACCACGTCCGAGTTTTTGGCGGCAGAACTGGCGGGGCATGAGGCGTTGGAGCGGGTTATTTACCCGTTTGCAGCAGGTCACCCGCAATTGGAGTTGGCAAGGACGCAGATGGAACGTGGTGGTACGGTCATTACGCTGGTTTTAAATGGCGGCAAAGACGCGGCGTTCCGGTTTTTGAACGCGCTGAAGATTGTGCGAATTTCCAATAATCTGGGTGATGCAAAGAGCCTTGTGACCCATCCTGCGACGACGACTCATCAGCGATTGAGCGATAATCAACGGGGTGCTTTGGGCATTTCAGACGGTTTGGTGCGTATTTCTGTCGGTTTGGAAGATCAGAACGACCTGTTGGCTGATATCAGGGGGGCCTTGGCAGCCTAAATGGGAAAAAAGGTGGTAATTCACCCTTTCGACGCCATATAAAGGGCAATCACGGTTAAACCAAAGGGGTAATTCATGAACATTCATGACCCGGAAATAGAGACCGAAATTCTTTCTGAGGGCAATGAAACCCCAACAGAACAAGAAGCGAGGGAAGCGCTTGCCGTGTTGCGGCGCTGGGCATCGGGCAACGATGCGACTGCTTTTGCGAATTTGGCACCCATTGATGCGGCTGGCGCTTTGGCGCGGGGCCTTGGCGATGCATATCCTGCGTTGTCGAATGAATATCCCACGGATTTGGTTGCGGATAAGGCGTATATTTCTGGCTTGCCTGACTTGCAAAACGGGCCTGCGAGCCTGATCCGAGGGGCAAAGACGGCGATTCAGCATGTGGGGATTTCGAATTTTCGCCTGCCGCTGCGCTATTTGACCCGTGACAAAGGCGAGATGCAGTTGGAAACCTCGGTCACGGGGTCTGTTTCGCTGGAAGAGAACAAAAAGGGCATCAACATGAGCCGCATTATGCGGTCGTTTTATGTCCACGCGGAAAGCGTGTTCAGCTTTGATGTGATGGACGCAGCCCTTGGTGATTATGTGACGGATTTGGAAAGTTTGGATGCGCGTATTCAGATGCGTCTGTCTTTTCCGATGAAAAAACAATCTCTTAGATCGGGTTTGGCAGGGTATCAGTATTATGACATCGCGCTGGAAAGCACATATCGAGATGGTGTGAAGACGCGGATTTTGCATTTAGACTACGTGTATTCGTCCACCTGTCCCTGTTCTTTGGAGCTGTCTGAACATGCGCGGCGCACGCGCGGCCAGTTGGCGACGCCCCATTCGCAACGATCCGTGGCGCGGGTATCAGTAGAGGTTTTGGCAGGGGAAACCCTGTGGTTTGAGGACCTTGTGGCGCTTTGCAATGAAGCCGTACCCACAGAAACGCAGGTCATGGTGAAACGCGAGGATGAACAAGCCTTTGCAGAGTTGAACGCGGCAAACCCGATTTTTGTCGAAGATGCGGTGCGGTTGTTCTATCAATCCCTGGCACAGGACGCGCGAATTGGCGATTTCCGTGTGGTGGCGAGCCATCAGGAAAGCCTGCACAGCCACGATGCGATTTCGGTGCTGTGTCGGGGTGATCTGTTTGAGCAATCCAGCTTTGACCCCAAGTTGTTCGAAACATTGATCCACAGAGGCTAAGTTGGCGGTGAAGTTCGCTTGACAGTCTGACTGTGGAGGGCCAAGCCTTGGCCCATGTTTGATGTACGTCCTGCAATCTATGTGATTGGCCTTTTGGTTGTGGCGCTCGGTGGGACGATGGGTCTGCCGATGCTGATGGATGTGTATGACGGCAACGGGCAGTGGTGGGTGTTTGGCCTGTCTGGGCTGCTGACGATGATTGCTGGTGGGTCCGTTGCCTTGGCCTGTGCGAACAGCAATACGGGCGGATTAACCATTCAACAGACGTTTATTTTAACGACGGGTGTGTGGGTGGTGTTGCCTGTGTTTGGCGCGTTGCCGTTTTGGATTGGGGCCACGGATGCGGGGCTTGTGGACGGGTTTTTTGAGGCGATGTCCGCATTGACCACAACGGGATCAACCGTGTTTTCTGGCCTGTCCGATCTGCCGCGCGGCATTTTGTTATGGCGTGGCTTAATGCAGTGGTTTGGCGGCATTGGGATCATTGTTGTGGCGATGGTGTTTTTGCCTGTTTTGCGTGTTGGGGGGATGCATCTGTTCCGCACCGAGGGTTTTGACACGATGGGTAAGATTTTGCCCCAAGCAGCGCAGATTGCCCGCTCTATCTGGTCGATTTATCTGGGTCTGACGATTGCGTGCATGGTGGCCTATTCGATTGCGGGGCTTGGGCTGTTTGATGCGCTGGTGCATGCAATGACGACGATTGCGACGGGTGGGTTTGCGAATTACGATTCCAGCTTTGCGGATTTGGGGGCAGGTGTCGAATATGTGGGCGTGGTGTTCATGTTGGCGGCGGCCTTACCATTTGTGCGTTATGTGCAGCTTTTGAACGGATCTGCGGTGCCTTTGTTTCTGGATAGTCAGATACGTGTGTTTTTCATGTGTGTACTGGCCGTGGTTGCGATCTTGTTTGCGTGGCATTGGGCCTTTGTCGCGGGAGATTTGGAGCGGGCGTTTAGAAAGTCGTTGTTTAACGGCGTTTCGATCCTGACGGGGACGGGATATGCGTCTGACAACTATAATCGGTGGGGGAATTTTCCTGTCACATTGTTCTTTATGATCGGGTTGATTGGGGGCTGTGCGGGATCGACGACCTGTTCGATCAAAGTGTTTCGGTTCCAATTGTTGTTTGCGTCGATTTCAGCGCAGATCAGGCGGTTACACAGCCCAAATGGAGTGTTTACGCCAAAGTACAACAAACGGTCTGTGCCCAATGATGTCATGTCCTCTGTTATGGCGTTTTTCATGTTCTTTTTGCTGTCCCTTGCGGTGTTGTCCGTAGCGCTGGGTATGACGGGGCTTGATACGATTACATCCATTTCTGGTGCGGCAACGGCCTTGGCGAATGTCGGACCAGGGTTGGGCGCTGAAATTGGGCCCGCTGGAAACTTTGGTACGTTGAACGACACGGCGAAATGGTTGTTGGCTGTGGGCATGTTGATCGGACGATTGGAATTGATGGCGGTGTTCGTTCTGTTCACCGCAAATTTCTGGAGAAATTAAGAATGAAACGACCCTTAGGCGCGCAAATCTCGCATATGTTGAAAGACCGTGGAGTGGACACGATTTTCGGTATTCCTGGGGTGCACAATGTCGAGATGTATCGCGGCATTGAAGAGGCGGGGATCACGCATGTTTTGGCGCGGCACGAACAAGGCGCGGGCTTTATGGCGGATGGGTATGCGCGGGCGACGGGCAAACCCGGGGTGGCCTATGTGATTACGGGTCCAGGCCTGTGCAATATTATGACACCGATGGGGCAGGCCTATTCCGACAGTGTGCCGATGTTGGTGATTTCTTCCTGTTTGGATGAGGTTGCTGCGAAAAAGGGGCAGTTGCATCAGATGAAAGACCAACGCGCGGCTGCGGAGACGGTCTGTGACTGGTCTGAAGAGGCGCGGACGGCAGAGGCGGCGTATCAATTGGTTGATCGGGCCTTTGCGGAATTTGCGGCGGAGCGGGAAAGGCCAAAGCACATTCAGGTCGGGATTGAGGTGTTGGGAGCGACTGCTGAGGCGTATGAGGCCCGATATGGGCATGGTCCACATTCAGAAGCATGCGACCTCAGAGATCCGAGAAAAGCCGATGTGGAGCAGTGTGCGAATTCGCTTAGGAAAGCAAAGAAACCTTTGTTCGTTTTTGGTGGGGGTGCCAAACCATCCACGAAAGCGGCGCGGCAATTGATGGCAATGGTCGGTGCGGCCTCTTTCACGACCTATGCTGGGCGGGGTGTCATCCATGGTGATCCACTGCATTTTGGAGCGAGCGTGTCTCGGCCAGACACCGAAGAGGTTTTTAAACAAGCTGATTTAGTGTTTTTCATTGGAACAGATTGCGCCGAGGTGGATTTCTGGAGAGATCATCCCGGGCATGATTGTGATGCGGTTATTGTAAATATTGATGCCGAAGTGTTGGCGAAAAAGTGGAAGGTCACCGACACAGTGGTTAAGTGTGGCTCGGCTGAGTTTATCACGTCATTGGGGGCTCACTTTTTAGATCATCAAGTGACTGCTGAATGGAATGAAAAGGACGTTGCCAAGAAGCGGGCGAAGTGGCGCATGGACGTGGATTCTGAACGCCCAGACATTGTGCCGATTTGTGATGCCCTACGACAGTGTCTGCCAGAGCAAACCCGTGTTTTTTCGGATATGACGCAGTTTGCTTATGTGGCGAAAGACGTTTGGGATATGGAAGCGCCGAACCTGTGGCATCATCCCTACGGCTTTGGCACGCTTGGCTATGCGTTACCTGCTGCGATCGGTGGGAAGATTGGCCTAGGGGTTGCGCCTGTTATCGCGATCGCGGGGGATTACGGGTTTCAGTATACGGTGCAAGAATTGGGTGTTGCGGTGGAATTGGGGCTGAACCTGCCGATCATTGTCTGGGACAATCAAAAGCTGAAAGAGATTGAGGATTGCATGGTCAATTCGCAAATTGCGCCGAATGCGGTGCAGGCGTTGAACCCCGATTTCTGCAAGTTGGCTGAGGCTTGGGGGGCGTTGTCAGCGCACCCAAAGACGTTGGATGAGATGCAGGCAGCGGTTCGTGATGCGTTTGCGGCGGACGGGCCGACGTTGATTTATCTGACACCTGATATTTTGGGGTAGTTTTCGCCGATAGTTAACAAAGCGTAAACCATGACGCGTCTTAGAAGACGCGTCTAACAACACGCGTTGAGGAGCACGCGTCGTGCACAACGCGTCTGTATTATAGATTTGGTAAGAGACTTGCGTGTTTCGGCGTGCGTTCCCGCCTTTTTCGCCGGTACTTCGGCGCGCCTGATCGCTTTCGCTTTTCCCGAAGGATGATTTTGATTTCAAGGCGATCCTATCGAAAATCATTGTTCCGCTTCGGATTTTGCGAAAAGAGAGGCGCAGAGAAACCCCTTATGAAAGTCTGACAATGGACGTGAACGACAAGATTGTTGCCGATCTGGTAAAGAACAACGTCGAGTTTATTACCACCGTGCCGTGCAAACAGCTGGCTGGTGTGATCGACGCGGTTGAAGCCAGCCCTGATATTTTCCACATTCCATCGAACAAAGAAGATGAAGGCATGGGCTTGTGTGCGGGTGCCTTTATGGGGGGGAAGCGCAGTGCGATCATTATGCAGAACACTGCGATTGGGGTGACGATTAACACGTTAGCGACCTTGA
>CAYWIR010000094.1:0-7910 GCA_964458375.1 uncultured Neptunicoccus sp. | reverse complement strand
CGAATGCAACTTGTGGCGCGGCTGATTGCTCATCATATGCAGGGGATGATCCCCCACATCCCCAAGCCACTCATAAGGCGTGCGCCAAACCGCATGGCCGGGGCAATCATCATATCCAAACCCTGCAACAGTCTCTGAAAACAGCTCAATCTTGCCAGACGGCGTTTCCAGCGGATGGGCCACGGGGTCTTCGCGAAATCCGCGCATCATCACTGTCGGCTTTTCCTGATCTGGCGTCTTATACCAACCCATGGTTTGCAGCTCATCCCAATCGGGCAGCCCTAGACCTTCTGCCTCTGGATTCTGCCGCGTTTTATCCCAAATCCATCGCAACCATTCCTCTTCAGACCGCCCTTCGGTAAACGTGTCCTCAACCCCCAATTCCGCAGCAATGCCTTTGAAAACCTGATGATCGCCGCGCACATTTTCTGGCGCCTCAACCGCCTTTTTCATGGCTACAATATACGGGTCTCGTTGCGATAATTGCAGATCATCTCGCTCCACATGGGTCGTGACAGGCAGCACAATATCCGCGCGTTTCGCTGTCGCGTTCCAACACCAATCATTCACAATTATCGTGTCTGGCTTCTGCCAAGCCTGCGCCAAACGGTTCAAATCCTGATGGTGATGATACGGATTTCCGCCAGACCACCAAACCAACTTAATGTCGGGAAACTGCAAGGTTTTCCCATCATACTGGTGCGTTCCACCTGGATTTTCCAGCATTTCTGCAACCCGCGCCACAGGGATATAATCCCCAACCGCATTCTGCCCCATGGGCAAACCCGCCCCGGGCGTTAACCGTGTGTCCCCACCGATGGAGTTCTCAGCACTGAAGCCAAAGGCCACACCACCACCTTCCAATCCAATCTGACCCAGCATCGCCGCCAAGGTAATCGCCATCCAAAAGGGCTGCTCCCCATGATGGCTCCGCGTCAGCGACCAGCTTACCGAAACCACCGTCCGTTTCGCAGCCATTTTCCGCGCCAATGCACGAATATCCTCGGCTGGAATTTCCGATAGTGCACTAGCCCAATCCGCATCTTTGGGCTGCCCATCAGCCTCCCCTGTCAGATAGGGAACAAACTGCTCAAACCCGCTACAATACTCACGCAAAAACGCTTCATCATGCAGGCCCTCAGTATAAATCGTATGCGCCATACCCAGCATGATCGCCACATCAGATGTGGGCCGCGCCGCCCACCACTCCGCATCCAAATCCGCTTCCATATCGCTGCGCAACGGGCTGATGTTTACAAACTCCACCCCCGCATCCCGCGCCATGCGCAGACCTTCACGCTGCACATGTCGTCCAGTGCCACCCGCTTCGATCTGGCCGTTTTTCACGGGGATACCCCCAAAGGCCACAACCAACTCCCCTTCAGCCGCGATGGAGCGCCAACTGGTCGTGCGGTTCATATGATCGCGGTAATTGCCCAGAACATGGGGCACGATCACCTCTGCCGCCGCAAAAGAATAGGTGTTGAGCGATGAAGTGAAGCCACCAATGCAATTCAGAAACCGTTTCATCTGGCTTTGCGCATGATGAAAGCGCCCCGCGGACGCCCAGCCATAAGACCCCGCATAAATCGCCTGATTGCCAAACTCACCGCGCACTCGGCGCAGCTCATCCGCTACCAAACGGTTGGCTTCATCCCAAGTCACCTCAACAAATGCGTCTTTGCCGCGCAAATCTGTCCGCGTTCCGGGGCCGCCCTCTAACCAAGACCGCCGCACCATGGGGGCCGTCACACGGCTTGGCGCATCCAACGCATCAACGATCCCATTGCCAATCGGGCTTGGGTCCACGTCATCCTCGAAATCATGCAGCTTAACCAATTTACCATCCACGACCTCGGATCGGTAAACACCCCAATGGGTCGATGTCAGTGGATAGTCTTCAGCCATCTCAGCACTCCTTGGATTCGTAAAAACCCTAGGTCAACCGCGTCAGCATCTCCAGAAAAACCTTGCGTTCCTCCCGCGACAACGGGGCCAGCGTTTCATCCGTGACCGCCCGACCAAAGGCATGCAAATGTTCAATCACATCGCGCCCCTTGTCGGTCAATGAAACAAGCGTGCGCCGCTTGTCACCAGGGTCCGCAGACAACGCCACAAAACCCTTTGATTTCAGACGTGTAACCACACCTTTGATCGTTGCCACATCCATTGCGGTGCGCCGCCCCAACAGGTTTTGCGAACAGCTTCCCATCTCGGCCACCCGCACCAGCGCGGAAAACTGCGTGGGCGTTAACCCCAGTTCCGAATGTTTGTTAAACACCGTCGCGTGCCTCTGGCTTGCCAGACGCAAAATGAACCCAACCTGCGCGTCGAGCCGATACATCAGCGCAACCCGTCCTTACCTTCGGCGTCCGCATGTTCCAAACCGCCCACACGGGGCAGCGGCCGTCCACTGTCGGTCACAGCGACGGCGACAAGGATTTCGTTGCGGCGCGGCGCATCGTTCATCCGCACTTCTACACCGTCAAAATGGCTCCGCACATAGGCGGCATCTTTATGGCCCAATGGCACGTCCAAATCTTGCCCGGGTCCCCCCATTTTTTTCGATGACGGCACCAAAGCCGCACCTTTTTCCACCGCTTTTCGCAGCGGCGCACCCAGCTTTGGATGCAGGATCGCAGCGGCATGTTCCAACTCTCCGTTTTCCCCAACCATCGCGGCCTTGCCGTAACTTTCCGCCTGCTCTGGCGCGATCCCTAGCGCCGCAACACAGCGGTTGCCCAACTCGGCCCCCAGTTCTGCGCCGATCTCCATAAGCGGTTCTAAATCATCAACAAATTTCCCCGCAAACGGGTTTTCGATCACCGCGACAGCCACCGCTTTGCGGGTTGCAGGCGTGATGGACTTGCCCATTTCCATGTGGGTTTCTTCAACCCAAACGGCTGTTTTTCTGATCTTAGCGGTCATCGTAGGCCGTCCTTTCCGACGATATCTTTGGCGTCCAAACCACCGACCCGTGCATGGATGCGTGCGCCCGTGGACATAACCAGCACCAGCGCCATTTCATCTGCGCGCGGTGCGTCGTTTAAACCCACTTCAATGGCATCAAAATGGCTGCGCACATAGCTCGCGTTGATGTGGGTGATCGGCACGTCAAGCCGCGCACCGACCGCGCCAACTTTCTTGGTCGACGGCACAATCGCCGCCGCATCGCCAAGCAGCTCGCGCATGGCGTATCCGCCTGGCACATGCCACAACGCCCCATGCTCCAACTCGCCGTCGATGCCAACAATGGCCCCTTTACCATAGCCTTGAACAACCGACGCATCCCCGCCAAGCGCATCCAATCCCTTTTGCGCCATTTGCAGGCCAAAGGGTTTCAAATCTTCCATAAACCCCGCGATATCAGCATGATACGCGCCCGCAAACGGGTTCTTTATCACCGCCACAGTCACCACACGGCGCAGCGGCGTATCAGGCACAGGTCCAAATTCGTGGTGAATCTCTTCCACCATCGTCACAATTTTACGCACAACTACATCAGGCATCTGCCAACTCCCTTAGTCCAACCACGCGGGTCTCTCCCTGTAACACCAAATACGCGGATTTGATCCTACCTTGCCGCACCAACTCCCCAGCGAAAACTTCGCCAGCGGTCAGCGCAACTTTAATTTGGTTTAATGCTAAACCATTATAACTTGTTACCACCATTCGATCCCCTAAATCACTATCGGGATCAAGATCACAGGCCCGTTCGCGCACCACTTCAGGCGCATTTACATCCACTGCATTCGCGATCAACGTCGCTGCCACATCCGCATCAGCGGCCGACGCAGCTAAAACCGTCACGCTGTCTGCAATCCCAAGCGACAGGCTGCGCCCAGCCTGCCCGCTTGTGGCAATCCCTGCAACCCCATCGCCTGCACGAACCGTCACTTTACCCAGCGCCGAAGCATCAAGACCCGCAATCCCAATGTCAAACGTTCCGGCGCGCAAACACAGGGCAATATCCCCGCCATTGTTTACATAAGCCTTTGAAACAGATGTTTTTTTCATCGCCGCCAGAACTTCATCCGCCACCGCCCCCGCAACCGCCGCCATCGGCGTGACAAAATTGGAATACCCCGTTGCCGCCCGTGCCATGCGCCGTGCAACAGGTTTTTTCGGAGCAACTGGCATTGGCGAACGCAACAACGGCAGCTCTGAAACCAGCTCTTGCAAAATCGTTGCAAACCGCGCTTCAGCCGCCGCAAATGCATCCTCGCGTGCGCCCTCAGCCCCGATAATCAGGTCAATCGGACCGTGCTGCAAATGCAATCGCCCGCTAGATATGCGCGCTGCGATCATTCCGCCGCTTTCACGCCAATGCGGCGTTCTTTTCCATCCAAAACGTCCGTCACGTTTTGAATTTTGTCCACAAACCCACCAAGCGCCACATAATCTTCGCGCCGCATGGTAAACTCAATCGGTGCGACCAGCGCAGGTGTCGGCACATAGCCAAAAGCATTGCTTGGCATCTGCGTCACATCCGCCATCACCGTGATCCCACCGCCGGGCCACAGGTAAGCATCCGCCCCGCCAATGGTCACTTGTGTTAACGTGTCACGCACAGATCGGGTCAGCTTCACAGGGTTTTCCGTCACGCCAGCACGCAGCGATCCCCCTGCTCCGCCCATAAACAGCACAGAACATACAGACGGTTCACAGTTTTCCGCCACCCGCTCTGCTGAGGCACGCAAAGCAGCCGAGGGTTCCGCCACACGCGGCACCAAATCTGCGTCCAATTCAAAATACGCCCACTGTTCGCCAGTTGTTGAAATCATGAACAACCGCAACCCAGGCCAGGCCACTTTGGGATTGATCGTTTTGATCACCTTCAACGGGTCTTCGATATCCGTTCCGCCCCAGCCTGTACCGGGTTCCGCCACTTGGAAATATCGGCCAGGGGTTGATCGCCGCCCAACAACGCGAATGCCGCTTGGCGGGATATCCAAAAGCACACCCGCTTGGTGTTCAGACAGGACGCCTGTGATGTGGTCATCGACCACAATCACCTCATCCGCATGGCCCTTCCACTGCGCCGCAAACATGCCAATCGCCGCAGACCCACAGCCAACACGCATCAGCTTTTCGCGATCTCCGTCAATCACAGGGGCCTCGCCTGCTTGCACAATCACGACTGCACCATCGTCAATCGTCATCTCAACAGGATCACAATTGCACAAAGCCAACAACGCGTCGCAAGTCACGCGACCCTCTTTTTTGGACCCACCCGTCAGGTGGTCAACCCCACCCAAAGACAGCATTTTGCTCCCATACTCGGACGTCATCACATGGCCAATCGCCTCGCCGTCCACGCGGACAATGGCGCGTTCTTCGCCGATATGACGATCCGTATCGATCTTCACTTTCACGCCGCAATAGCTGAAAATCCCTTCTGTCACGACCGTCACCATATCCACACCACTGGTATCAGCGGACACGATAAACGGCGCAGGCTTGTAATCAGGATAGGTGGTCCCCGCCCCAATGGCGGTGACAAAGGGGCGGTGTCCCTGCACAATATCCCCGTCCCAGCTTTCCCCCATAAACGGCACGGCTGGGCCACCATTTTCGATCACAGTCAGCGGATCAAGCCGCACCAAATCACCCCCGTGATTGGCATAGCGATCACAGGCACCAGACCGTCCTTCGGCGATAAAACACAAAACAGGACAGGCATCACAACGGATTTTTTCGGGCCGATCAGTCATCACAAGCCTCCAATATTGCTGCACGCAACCGCGCAGGTGTCACAGGCACGCGCCGCATCTGAACACCCGCCGCTTGGTTAATCGCATTCATCAAAGCAGGGGCCGTTGGTATCAAAACATGCTCCCCCAAACCTTTCGCTCCAAAGGGTCCATGAGCATCAGGTTCCTCCACAATGCGTGTTTCAATGGGCGGTATATCCCCAATCGTTGGGATCAAATAGTCATGCAAATTCTCGGTGCGCCCAGGCAGATACTCCTCCATCAGCGCCATACCGAGCCCTTGGGCAATGCCTCCATGCACTTGCCCCTCAACCAGCATCGGATTGACCGCATGGCCCACATCATGGGCCGCCACAAATCGAACGGGCGTCACCGTGCCCAATTCCATATCGACATCCACCACAACCAAATGCGCGGCATAGCCGAACTGCGCATAGGGAACCCCCTGCCCGTTCTTATCCAGCGGTTTGGTGGGTGGATCATAGCTTTCTTCGGACCGCAGGACATATCCATCTGCGTCCACATCCAGCCCTGACAGCGCGATTTCATTCATCCTTGAACCATCCTTTACCACAATCACGCCATCCCCCGCAGAAATCTTCGCTGCGGCACTGTCCACATTGCATCGACGCAGGATTTCAGCCCGCAACGCCAAACCAGACAGCCGCGCGGCGTTGCCTGACACAAACGTCTGACGCGACGCGCTGGTTTTCCCTGCATCGGGGGTTACATCCGTATCTGCGCCGATCAATTCCAGATCATGCACATCAAAACCGAGCGCCTGCGCAAAAATCTGCGAAATCACCGTGTTTGCGCCCTGCCCAATGTCCATCGCGCCTTGGTGCAGCACAAATTGCCCATCGGCACGCACCCCTGCCTTTATCGTTGATGGGTTTGGCAGGCTGGTGTTCCCACACCCATACCACCCCGCCGCAATGCCAACGCCGCGCCGCACAGTGCCAGCGGTTTTGTTGAACTCCGCCACCTCGGCCAGCGCATCCTGCCACGGCTCGCGCAAGGCTTCGAAACATGCGCCAATGCCGACACCTTGGTCAAACACTTGCCCACAGACGGTCGGCACTCCGTTTTGCAAGGCATTCAAAACCCGAAACTCCAGCGGATCAATCCCACAGTCGGCGGCCAATTGATCAAACAAAACCTCTTGCGCAATCGCGGCCTGTGGCACGCCAAACCCACGAAACGCACCTGAAGGCGGGCAATGGGTGTGCACGCCAACGGCCTCCGCGCGGTAATCGCGCAGGGCATATGGACCTGACGCATGAACAGGCACACGGTTGGCCACAGTCGGCCCCCAAGACGCATAAGCGCCCGTGTTGAAAACCCCGTCGAACCGCATCCCAGACAGCCGCCCATCCGCATCCGCGCCAATTTCCACAGTCATCACCGCAGGATGCCGTTTTGTTGTGCTTTGCATGCTCTCGCTGCGGGAATAATTGATCCGAACAGGCCCCTGAATGGCCAGCGCCGCCAGCGCCAGATAGGGCTGCACCGACAGATCGAGCTTGGACCCAAATCCGCCACCAACCCCCGTTGGCACAACACGAATTTGGCTGCGATCCATCGCCAATATTTCTTCTAGACTGTCCAAATCCATCACAGGCGCTTGCGTGCACGCATGGACCTCAACCCGTCCATCAACGATATCAGCGAACCCAGCTTCTGGTTCAATATAGGCGTGTTCCACAAACCCCGTTTCAAACGATCCTCGCACGCGATGCACCGCTTGATCGAGCGCGGCGGTGCTGTCACCGCACTCCACAAAGCCTTTGATCATAACGTTATCCGTCCGCCCCGAATGCAGTTCAGGCGCACCCGCTTTCAGTGCATCCATTGGGTCAGACACGCTTGGCAATTCGGTCCAACTGACAGGGAAATCCCCATCTTGAAACCGCGCCATTACCTCTGGCGTGCCAACCACCGCCGCCACCGCTTCGCCCCGAAACCGTGTTTCGCCCACGGCGAATACGGGCTGATCCGCAAAAGGCGGGATCACCCCAAAACAATTGCGCCCCTTCACATCCGCTGCGCTCAGCACCGCCAAAACACCATCTGTGTGCGTGCGAAACCCTTCCAAATCGCCAAACTCAAAGGCGGCGCGCGGAAATGGCGAGCGCACAACATGCACCACCGCCACATCCGCTGCGGCAACGTCATCACCAAACGCTTCGTTCCCAC
>CAYWIR010000093.1:0-7947 GCA_964458375.1 uncultured Neptunicoccus sp. | reverse complement strand
CTTCTGCAACCACTTCTCAAAGTGGGAAAAACAAAACACTCTCGATATTTGATGAAGAGTTCACACGCATAATTCTAACTGGGCTACTGCGGGGCACCGCGGTGGCTCTTTCTGTATAAAGGACACAACACATGACAAAACGCGTAGCCATCATCGGGGCCGGACCAAGCGGCTTAGCCCAAATGCGCGCCTTCCAATCTGCAGCGGCCAAAGGGGACGAGATCCCAGAAATCGTGTGCTATGAAAAGCAAGCGAACTGGGGCGGTTTGTGGAATTACACATGGCGCACGGGCCTTGATCAATACGGCGAACCTGTGCACGGCTCCATGTACCGCTATTTGTGGTCCAATGGCCCCAAAGAGGGTTTGGAATTTGCTGATTATTCGTTTGAAGAGCATTTCGGCAAACAGATCGCATCCTATCCCCCGCGCGCAGTGTTATTTGATTATATCCAAGGTCGCGTGGAAAAGGCGGGCATTCGGGACTGGATCAAATTCGAAACAGTCGTGCGCCGAGTTGAAGCGGAAGGGGACAAGTTTTCCGTCACTGTCAAAGACCTGCCAAGCGGCACTGAATCCACCGAGATTTTCGATCATGTAGTCTGCGCCTCGGGGCATTTTTCCACACCAAACGTGCCAGAGTTCGAAGGCTTTGACACATTCAAAGGCCGCGTCCTTCATGCCCACGATTTCCGCGATGCGTTGGAGTTCAAAGATCAAGACATCCTGATCGTTGGCACATCCTATTCTGCCGAAGACATCGGGTCGCAATGCTGGAAATATGGCGCAAAGTCCATCACCGTGTCCCACCGCACCGCGGCAATGGGATATGATTGGCCTGACAATTGGCAAGAGGTTCCCCTGCTGACGAAAGTGGTTGGAAACACAGCGCACTTTAAGGACGGTACGACCAAAGACGTGGATGCGATCCTGCTGTGCACGGGGTACATTCACCACTTCCCATTCATGGAAGACGACCTGTGCCTGCGCACTGCAAACCGTTTGGCCTCTGCGAACCTCTATAAGGGTGTGGCTTGGGTCGATAATCCGAACCTGTTCTATCTTGGCATGCAGGACCAGTGGTTTACGTTCAACATGTTTGACGCGCAAGCCTGGTGGGCGCGGGATGTGATGATGGGGCGGATTGAAACACCCTCCAAAGCTGAAATGCTTGCCGATGTTGAGGATCGCATCGCACGTGAGGACGCTCTGGAAGATGACTATGGCTGCATCTGGTATCAAGGGGATTACACGCTCGAACTGATCAAAGAGACAGATTATCCGACCTTTGATGTAGAAGGGGCGTGCCAAGCCTTTAAGCAGTGGAAAGGCCATAAGAAGAAGGACATCATGACCTTCCGCAACAACGGCTATAAATCTGTCATCACAGGGACAATGGCCCCCGCGCACCACACACCATGGAAAGACGCGCTAGACGACAGTTTGGAAGTGTATCTCCAGAACTAAATCACCATTGAACAGCTTAACTGGGGCGGGTCATAACGATCCGCCCTAATCTTTTGGTGCAACCAATTGCTGGCCCGCGACCACCGAAAACGGTGTGGGTGGGGTTCGTTTGCTAACCCAGAAATAGCTGCCAAGGTATTCCATCACATACCAGCCCTCCCAATCGGCATCTCTGGGCCAGATGCTTTGGTATTCATCCCGTTCGGGATCAATGCGCCATTCTCCAATGGCAGAGCGGCTGCCTTCTTGTGCGTAAATCGTGGACCCGTCCTCGTTGAAGAACTGCCGGTACTTGGCACCTTCCCAGACACCAACAGCTGTGTTTCCCGTCAACAAAACACTGATTTCTTGCGCTGTCAGTTTAACTGATTGCGCCAACCCTGGCGTGGCGCAAAACGCCAAAAGGCACAACAAAACCGTTCTTCGAAGCATATCGCCCCTTATTTGTAATGGGCGCGGCGGGTGCCAAACATGCGCACCCGCTTGCGCCAAGTTTTATAGCTGCTTGGCCGCAAGCTATCGCGCATCAACGCCTTTACCTGCTTTTCTTGCAGCCCGTATTCCGTCCGAATATCAGCAAAGCTGATGTGATCAGACAACGCCATTTCAATAATCGCGCTTTTGTGGGCATCGGGCAGGGCGGTGGTTTTGCTCATCCCCAAAGACTTAGCTGTCATGCCCGATTTGGCAACACTCACGACCGCGGGCGTTCTTTGGTTGGATCGAACGCTGCCAGATGCTCGCGTATCTTGGCTGGCAGGCGCTTCTGATGCCCATCTAACTTGCCAATTTCCAACGCTGTCCCTGGCTCGCAATGGGCCACATCAACCCGTGCCATGGCGATGTTTTTACCCAACAGCGGTGATCGCATCGAAGACGTCACCTCACCGATTTGCGCACGGCCAATATGGATGCAGTCACCGTGTTCCACATCCACATTACTGTCGATATCCAAGCCAACCAATTTGCGCAAAGGATGCTCTTTGCGGCGGATCAAGGCGTCACGCCCGATAAAATCATCCGTCTTTGATTTCAACGGACAGGTAAATCCGATTCCTGCTTCAAACGGGTCTGTTTGATCGCTGAAATCATAGCCCGCAAAGATCAGGCCAGCTTCGACCCGCACCATATCAAGCGCCTCTAACCCCATAGGTTTCAGATCAAACTCTTCGCCTGCGTCCCAGATCGCGTCAAAAATCTCGGCACAGTCTTTGGGATGGCACATAACCTCATACCCCAGTTCCCCCGTATAGCCTGTGCGTGACACCACAAACGGGGTGCCACTTTCGGTGTTCAGACGGGCAGGGGTAAACCGAAACCACCCCAACTGATCAAACTCTGGATTATGTGGCGCTGTCCAAACAATCTTGCGCAGCAGATCGCGGCTTTTCGGGCCTTGTACGGCAACATTGTGCAGTTGATCCGTGGACGAGCGAACCAACACCTTTAGGCCCAGTTTTTCGGCCTGTTCGCGCATCCATTCACCGCCGTAATCATTGCCCCCGATCCAGCGGAAATTGTCTTTGCCCAACCGAAACACAGTGCCGTCATCGATCATGCCACCGTGCTCATAACACATGGCGGTATAGACCACGCCGCCCACCGCCAACGTCTTCATGTTGCGGGTGAAAATATACTGACACAGGGCTTCTGCGTCTGGACCTGTAACCTCAAACTTGCGCAGCGGGGAAAGGTCCATCATCACGGCACCTTGGCGACAGGCGTGGTATTCCTCAATCGGTCCCGCCTCGGCATAACAATTGGCCAACCAATACCCATTGTACTCAATGAAATTACGGGTGTGCTGGGCGAATTTGTCGTGGAACCCTGTTTGTTTGGTCATCTTAGCTTCCGAATCTGGTGTGGGGCGGTACGCGACCGATCGTTGGAACGTCTCTTTTCCGCTATAGGTGCGCACGTGGATATCTGTCGGGTTCCAGCCATTCGCGGCCGTGGTGTCATCTGGGCAGGCAGAGCTGACACAGACGATATCGGTTAATGCCCGCAACAAAACGTAATCGCCGGGCATGGACCACGGTTCATCGGCATACATTACACCATGATCATCCAATCCCGTGTTGAAGAAAAAGTTGATCGCCATCCAACCAGGACGCGCCGTAATGCCATATTTATCGAGCGCATGGTTGAAATTTTCAGAGCAATTTACATGCCCGGGATATCCGATGTCGTCGTAGTATTTTGCTGAACAGGCCAAAGCAAAGGCATCATGCCGCCCGCAGGTGTCTTGGACCACTTCAACCAGCGGAAGCATTTCTTGATCATAATATTTCGCGTGTAATCCAGGCATCGGATAGGCATGGCCCATCAACGTGCGCGTGGTCGTAACGTCCAGCGCATGTTCAATGCCCTTATCCAATTTTCGCGCACTAAAACACTCAAAGTCCGTGCACTGACGACCATCTACATCGATGATTTGGATATAATCTCCCGCCTTCACAAAAAAGCTCTCTGCGGTTTGTGTATGCACCCGTATGTCTTGTGTCGGGTCAGCCAATGGATCGGGCAATTCAAACCGCGCCACAGATTTTAGCGTCGCACGTTTAACCATAACCGTAAGCGGCGTTGCTGTGTTTTGTAATTCAAAGTCCATACCGCCAGACGGGGTGGCAATGATCACAGAACCATCGCGTTGAACTGCAAGCACCTGCTCTGACTTAGGCCGTGTTTCCGCATCAAAGAAACAAACCGCTTTGGCGGCAGCAAGATCAATGTTCCTTGCATCCAACCCCATCCGAAGGCCACGCAACGACTGATCGTCACTCAGCAGAAGATTTCGTAGCCCCGCAGGCTCTGCATTCGATGTTTCACCGAGTATTTGAGTATCCGAAACGCCCTTTGCATCAACGGCAACAACTTCGCAGTGTTGTCCGCCTTCGTCATTGATGATCGTGATTTGATCATTGGCAAAGACAGGCAATAGGATCGCACCTGCACCTTCAACCACATACCGCTCCGTTCCCTGAGGCAGCGAGAACTGCCTCGGCATAATTATTTTACTGGGTTTAGGCGGACCAGGCTGAACCTTGGGGTAAATATTATCCAGCATTGTTAACGTATTGGCGCAATGTTGAATTCCCTTGTTGCATGAGTGGAATAATTATTTATTCTCAAGAATATCACCTTGCCGCGACAAAGCAAGTGAGTCTCGCACTCCGCGTTAAGGACGTCGAGGATCAAACAAGGACGTTTTCCATGGTCTCACTATTGCTTGGGCTCTCAGCCGCGTTTTGTTGGGGGCTGCACGATATTTTTGTCAGGTATGTGACGCAATCCACAGGCGTTCTTCCCGCTTTAACAACGGTCCTCGTGTCAGGGTGCATTGTTTTGGCGACCCCCAGTTTAATATGGGGGGATTGGTCCGCTCTGACACAAAAAAGCATTCTCTTCAGCCTCTTCAGTGGCTTTGTCTATGTGCTGGCGTGTATCGGGCTATACAAAGCCTTTGCCATCGGTCCTGTTCGCCTCGTCGCGCCCATTGTTGGGGCATATCCAATCTTGTCCATCGCTTGGGCAGGGCTTTCTGGTCAGCCCGTGTCATGGGATCAGTGGCTCGCGGTTCTCATTGTTGTGGCAGGTGTCGCCATTGTTGGCTCAATGGCACCAGTAGAAAACTCCGAACCCAATAGCACCAAAGCAATTGGCTGGGCCGCGCTTGGCGGTGCAGGCTTTGCCATCGCATTCGCCCTTGGTCACATCGCTGTTCAAGCGGGGGATGAACTGTCATCCATAATGATCACGCGTATTACCGCTGCGGTCTTTGTTATTGCCATTTTGCTCTGCGCAAAAAACCAAAAAGCACCAACAAAGAAAACTTGGCCCTTGTTGGGGGGAATGGCGCTGCTTGATACCTTGGCGCTGAGCATCGTAATCAGCGCGGGGAATTTACAGAACCCAGAATACGCAGCAGTCGCTGCATCTTTGTTCGGGTTGATCACGGTTTTCCTCGCATGGCTTTTCCTAAAAGAACGCATGTCATTGGGCCAATGGTGCGGCGTCGTCATTGCCTTCAGCGCCATTGCCTACCTCGCACTTTAGAACTTCACTGATAAGCACCGCTCCAACCGATCCATGACGAATAGTTTCGCACTCCATATTTAGGATACGCCTTGCGACCCAAGGCTTATTCCAGCAAAGTCAAAACTATGACACCCCAGATGCCGTTACTCGTATTTACTGATCTCGACGGGACACTACTGTCGCACAGTGATTACAGCTGGGATGCAGCGCGTCCCGCCCTTGAACGCCTCGCACACATCGGAGCAGGCGTTGTGTTAGCCAGCAGTAAAACCGCCCCTGAAATTGCTGTTTTACGCCACGAAATGGGATTAGAGCAGTGGCCAGCGATCGTCGAAAATGGTGCAGGACTGCTTAAACCTCACGTTCAAGACAGTACTGGCCCATCGATTTACACCCAATTGCGCGCGGCACTAGGTAATGTCGCCGCCGATCTTCGGATAAAGTACCTCGGATTTGGCGATATGGACGCGGCTCAAGTCGCTGATCTGACGGGCTTGTCCCCTTCAGCGGCGACCCTCGCCAAGCAAAGGTCATTTTCTGAACCTGGCACATGGTCCGGCACGCCAACTGAAAAAGCCGAATTCCTTAAGGAACTGGCGGCGCAAGGCATCGTTGCACGCGAAGGAGGGCGCTTTTTGACGCTTTCGTTTGGTGGCACGAAAGCCGATCAAATAGCGCGGATCATTGATGACCTTAATCCTTTGAACACTATCGCGCTCGGCGATGCCCCCAATGACGTCGAGATGCTGGAAGCCGCTGATTTCGGTGTAATCATAGCAAACCCTCAAGGCACACAGCTCCCCTTATTAAAGGGCGAAACGCAAAATCGGATCACACGCACAACTTTGGCTGGACCCAATGGGTGGAACGCCGCCATCATGGCGCACCTCGCACGTCTAGAAATACAAAAAAGGACGACCCCTGATGGCTGACTTTCACCAAAACGGAAACATCACGACGCTGCACAATTTACGCAGCCGATCCGCCGATGAATTGACGGCTGAGCTTGAGAGCTTTGCGCAAACACGCAAGATGTCACTTGTTCTGCCGTGCTTGTATTCTGAACTGGAAACGGATGCGATGCCGCGGATTTTGGATGAACTGTCCAAAGTGCCTTACCTCCATCGTATTATAATTGGGTTAGATCGCGCCAATGAAACACAGTATCGCTATGCCAAAGAGTTTTTCAAAGGCTTGAACCAAAACCATATTGTGATTTGGAATGACAGCCCAAGGATGCTGGCACTTGGTGAGAAACTTGTCGCTATGGGGTTGGCCCCGTCAGAACCTGGCAAAGGCAAAAACGTCTGGACCTCGATTGGCTATCTCATTGGATGCCAAGATAGCGCAGTGATGGCGATCCATGATTGCGATATTCTGACCTACACGAACGAGTTGCTTGCACGGCTCATTTACCCAGTGGCCAATGTGAATTTCCCCTATCAACTCGCCAAAGGGTATTATGCCCGCGTTGGACAGGATCGCTTAAACGGGCGTGTGTCCCGTTTGCTGGTAAGCCCGCTGCTCATCGCGCTGAAGAAGGTCATCGGAGACCGCGATTACATCGATTACTTGCGCAGTTTTCGCTATCCTTTGTCGGGCGAATTCGCGGTGCGTACGACAATGTTGCCCGATTTGCGCATACCCTCTGACTGGGGACTTGAGATTGGCATTTTGTCCGAGGCATGGCGCAATTTGGCCCCTCAAGCGGTCTGTCAGGTAGAGATCGCCGACCAGTACGATCACAAGCATCAGGTTCTCAGCGAAGATGACGCGCAGGCTGGTCTAAGCCGTATGTCCACAGACATCTGCAAAGCGATTTTCCGCAAGCTGGCAGCGGACGGAACGGTTTTCACGCCAAACGTTTTCCGAACCTTGAAAGCGACATATTACCGTTGCGCGCTGGATGTGATGGAAGCCTATTACAACGATGCCAAGATGAACGGGCTTAGCATTGACCGCCACCAAGAGGAACGCGCGATTGAACTGTTTGCAGACAACATCATGCGTGCGGGACAGTTTTTCTTGGACAACCCGAGAGAGACGCCATTCATTCCTACATGGAACCGTATCCATTCAGCTGAACCCGATTTTCTCGCAGAATTGCACGCCGCAGCTGCCGCAGACGAAGCGGAATACTCTTAGGCCCGATTTGTAATCCACATGCACTGGTAAGGACCGACGATCAACTCGGCCGCAGCAGTATCAATCGGTGCACCGCTCAGCAGGTCCACCCAGTCTTGATCTTCAATCAGATTGAGCGCCGCCGCTGGCACACTTACGTCGACATCACTGACGTTATGAAGCGCGAAAATGGATTGGTTTCGATCAAGACTTTGCCGCCAAATACCAAACACGCGTTCATCGCCCATGTTGACGGTGAACTGTGTCGCATTGGGGTGGAACGCTGGTTGTTTTTGACGAATTTTCAGACGCGCTGACA
>CAYWIR010000092.1:0-7958 GCA_964458375.1 uncultured Neptunicoccus sp. | reverse complement strand
TCACACTTCATGCGCCTGATACGGTGTTCTTCGCCTATGACACTTATGTAGGGCGTGATGCCGTGATTGAAGCAAACGTTGTGTTTGGCCCTGCTGTCACAGTTGAAAGTGGCGCGTTGATCCGTGCGTTTTCACATCTTGAAGGCTGTCATGTGAGCCAAGACGCCGTTGTTGGACCCTATGCACGGTTGCGCCCTGGTGCGGAGATTGGGAACGGGGCGCGGGTTGGCAATTTTGTAGAGATCAAAGCTGCCACTGTGGGCGAAGGGGCCAAGGTCAATCACCTGTCCTACGTTGGTGATGCAGAGGTTGGCGACGCGGCAAATATTGGCGCGGGAACAATCACTTGTAACTATGACGGTGTGTTCAAGCACCAGACGATCATTGGCAAGCGGGCATTCATCGGATCGAACACGGCGCTGGTGGCACCTGTGCGCGTTGGGGACGATGCGATGACGGGATCAGGGTCTGTTATTACAGAGGATGTGCCTGACGCGGCCATGGCGATTGCGCGGGCAAAACAGGCAAATAAACCGGGATTGGCCTTGCGGCTGATGAACCGTTTGAAAGCGGCGAAAGCCGCGAAAAACAAGGACAAATAATATGTGCGGTATTGTTGGCATTCTGGGCAATCACGAAGCGGCGCCGATCCTTGTGGATGGGCTGCGGCGGTTGGAGTATCGCGGCTATGACAGTGCGGGGATTGCCACTGTACATGAGGGCAAACTGGAACGTCGGCGGGCGGTTGGCAAGTTGGTCAACCTGTCGGACAAGCTGGTGCACGAGCCCATTCGTGGCAAGGCGGGGATCGGGCACACACGCTGGGCCACCCATGGCGCGCCAAATGTGCAAAACGCCCACCCGCACCGCGCTGGTGATGTGGCCGTGGTGCACAACGGGATCATCGAAAACTACCGTGAGCTGCGCGAAGACCTAGGTGCCCAAGGTGGTACGTTTGAGACAGACACGGATACAGAAACCATTGTGAAGCTGTGCGAAAGCATTTTGAAACAAGGGGTTGGACCGGTTGAAGCAGCACGTCAAACCGTTGCGCGGCTGGATGGCGCCTATGCGCTTTGCTTCTTGTTTGATGGGCATGAGGATTTGTTGGTTGCGGCGCGCAAAGGCTCCCCACTGGCGATTGGGCATGGAGACGGCGAGATGTTTGTCGGGTCCGATGCGCTGGCGCTGGCGCCGATGACAAACAAAGTGACCTATCTGGAAGAAGGCGATTTCGCTGTTCTAACGCGCACGTCCCTAGAGATCACAGACGCTGCTGGTGCTCTGGCCAATCGGGAAATGCGTGAAATTTCACACGGAGCGATTTCTGCGGATAAGGGCCTGTTCAAACATTTCATGGCGAAAGAAATTGCCGAGCAGCCAACCGTGTTGGCGGAAGCTGTGAAACAATATGTACACGCCAATGGTAAAGAAATTCTGTTGCCTGAGGTCGATTTGGACTTCGCACAAATCGACAAACTGACGATGGTGGCCTGCGGCACGGCCTATTTGGCGTGCCATGTTGCGAAATATTGGTTTGAACAAATTGCGCGTTTGCCCGTTGAGTTGGACATCGCGTCCGAGTTTCGGTATCGCGAGCCACCCCTGTCGCAGAACTCTTTCGCGTTTTTTGTGAGCCAATCGGGTGAAACCGCAGATACGCTGGCTGCCCTACGCTATTGCTCTGAAAACGTTGATAAAACTGTGGCGATTGTGAATGTTCCAGAGAGTTCGATTTCACGCGAGGCAGATGTATCCCTGCCCATTTTGGCGGGTGTGGAAATCGGCGTGGCATCGACCAAAGCGTTTACCTGTCAGTTGACGGTTTTGGCGGCCCTTGCGATCAAAGCAGCGCGTGAGCGCGGGCATTTGGATGCGGATGGTGAAGCCGAGCTGGTGGGTGCCTTGAACGGTTTGCCCGGTATTTTGAACATGGCGTTGGCGCAGGAAGAGGCCATCAAGACAACATGTTCAGAATTGGTTAATTCTCGCGATGCGCTTTTCTTAGGTCGTGGGTCCATGTTCCCCTTGGCGCTAGAAGGCGCGCTGAAGTTAAAAGAGATCAGCTATATCCATGCAGAGGGATATGCTTCGGGTGAATTGAAGCATGGCCCCATCGCATTGGTGGATGAGAACATGCCCGTGGTGGTTATGGCCCCAAGTGATGAATTATTTGATAAAACTGTGTCGAATATGCAGGAAGTCATGGCGCGGGGTGGCAAGATCATCCTTGTGACAGATGCGAAGGGCGCAAAAGAAGCTGGTGACGGGGCGTGGCAAACCATTGTCATGCCGTCTGTTCATACGTTTTTGGCCCCGATTGTTTATGCGGTGCCAGCGCAACTTTTGGCTTATCATACAGCGGTTTATAAGGGTACGGACGTGGACCAGCCGCGCAATCTGGCAAAGTCGGTGACAGTAGAATGACCCCGCAAGATGCGCTCCATCAACTTGAAGCGTTAGCGGAGCCTGTTAAGGCGGGCGAAATGGCTGCCTATCATAAGGTGGAGCGGGTTTATTTGGGGGTGTCCAACCCGCAGATAGATGTGCTGTATAAAGAGTGGCGCAAAGAGACAGATATCCCACAGCGCATTGAGATTGCTGCATTTTTGTGGGATTCTGATGTGCATGAAGCCAAGATTGCGGCGGCGAAGTTGTTAACCCAAGCACGAATTTCCCCTGATGAGGGTGTCTGGGCGGAAATCTGTCGGTGGGTGCCGAGTTTTGATGCTTGGGCCGTTGCCGATCATGCCTGTGGCGCTGGGGCCAGACGGTTGTTTTTAAACGACAAACGGTTGGATGAGGTTGAGACTTGGACCCATCACGAGAGCCTTTGGGTGCGCCGTGCGGCGATGGTGATGACCTTGCCTTGGACCAAATCCACCAATCCAAAACCAGCGGAGTTGGTGCAACGGGAGCGGATTTTGGAATGGGCCGCCCGTTATACCACTGATAAAGAATGGTTTATTCAAAAATCCATCAGTTGGTGGCTGCGCAGCCTATCCAAACATGACCCTGATCGCGTGCGGGCCTTTATGGCGGAGCATGGAGACAATATGGCGAATTTTGCGCGCAAGGATGCGATCCGTACACTGTGAGTGCGCCGCGTTAAGATTTGGCCGAAATCGACGATTTAGAAAAAAGCAAACTACCCAGAAACAGGGGTCCCTTAGGTATGGGTAGTGTGTTTTTTTCTGGCGTTAACCTTTGACGCAACACCCCTGCCCCGTGAAAAAATCAAAAAAGCCGACACATTTCTGCGTCGGCTTTTCGATTTATTAACCTTTGAACGCTACGGTCTGTTCAGGTTTTCAAAGTTTGAAGGAGACAAAAGCTCTGCCTCTTGATCCGCGCGAACATGGTTTTGGCCGCGCGTTCACTTTGGTTCTTTGATACTCTGTTAGTCGTCGCGGTGAACGCGTTCTTTGCGTTCGTGGCGTTCTTGTGCTTCGAGAGACAGAGTCGCAATTGGACGGGCGTCCAGACGTTTCAGGGAAATTGGCTCCCCTGTGTCGTCGCAGTAGCCATAAGAGCCATCTTCGATACGGCGCAGGGCGCTTTCGATTTTGGCAACCAGCTTGCGCGCGCGATCCCGTGTGCGCAATTCAAGTGCGCGGTCGGTTTCCTCTGACGCGCGATCGGCCACGTCAGGGATGCTGCGTGCACCCTCTTGCATGCCTTCGATGGTATCTTTGCTGTCTGACATCAAATCTGCCTTCCAGTCGTTCAACTTACGACGGAAGTATTCCGTTTGACGGTCGTTCATAAATGGTTCGTCTTCGGCCGGACGATAATCGGCATCAAGAATGACTTCGGCTTTCACATTCTTCTCCCTAGAATTCTTAGCTGTCTGAGACATTAAGCACTTCACCCACTGTAAGCGGTTGTTTGAAAGACGGTCCGATGACGGAGCAAAATACACCACCATTTAGGGGCCAGTGTTTGCGTCGGAATTGCGTCGCAGTTTTCAAAACAATTCGCTCGATATGCGCTCCATTTATCCGAGTCGTAGGGTAATGTCACCCCCACATCATACACGACTTGCAGCATCGATACGCTATCAGTAGATTGCGCGTAACTTAGTAAGGGCGCGGAATAAAATGAAGTTTGAAGGCACTAAACAGTATGTTTCCACCGATGATTTGACGGTGGCAGTGAACGCAGCGATTGCATTGGAGCGTCCGTTGCTGGTCAAGGGTGAACCGGGCACAGGGAAAACGGAATTGGCGTTGCAAGTGGCCAAGGCGCTGGACCTGCCGATTTTGGAGTGGAACATCAAATCCACCACAAAGGCCCAGCAAGGGTTGTACGAATATGACGCCGTAAGCCGTTTGCGCGATAGCCAGTTGGGCGAAGAGCGTGTGCATGATGTGAAAAACTACATCAAAAAGGGCAAGCTGTGGCAGGCGTTTGAAGCCGAAGAGCGGTTGGTTTTGCTGATTGATGAGATCGACAAAGCGGATATCGAATTCCCGAACGATCTGCTGCAAGAGTTGGATAAGATGGAGTTCCATGTTTATGAGACAGGCGAAACCATCAAAGCCAAGATGCGCCCGATTGTGATCATCACATCGAACAACGAAAAAGAGCTGCCAGATGCGTTTCTGCGGCGCTGTTTCTTCCACTATATTCGGTTCCCAGAGACCGAAACGATGAAGCAGATTGTGGATGTTCACTTTCCCGGCATCAAGCCTGCGTTGGTGGCCGAGGCGTTGACGCAGTTTTATGACGTGCGCGAAACCCCTGGGCTGAAGAAAAAGCCAAGCACGTCTGAAGTGCTCGATTGGTTGAAGTTGTTGTTGGTGGAAGATCTGGACCCTGCGGATATGAAGCGGGATGGCAAAGACGCGCTGCCAAAACTGCATGGGGCGTTGTTGAAGAACGAACAGGACGTTCATTTGTTTGAACGGCTGGCCTTTATGGCGCGTGGGAATAGATAAGCCCTATGGCATCAACAGTTCGATATGTGACTGCTGCGGATGAAGCGGTTTGGCGCGACCTGTGGCGGGATTATCTGGCGTTTTATGAAACGGCGCGGGATGAGGATGTGTACGCGGAAACGTGGCGGCGCATTCTGGACCCAGAGGAAGATATGTTTGCCATGGTGGCTGAGACGCCTGAACATGGCATCGTCGGGATCGTGAATTTCCTTTATCATCGGTTCTTTTGGGGTAAGGAAAATCGTATTTATTTGAATGACTTATACGTGCGTCCTGATGTGCGCGGCACGGGTGCGGGCAAAGCGATGATCGACGCGGTGGTGGATCATGCCAAAGAGCACAATTGCGAACAGGTGTGGTGGTTTACCGCTGAGGACAATGCCGTGGCGCGCAAGCTCTATGATGGGGTGGCCACGCTGAGCCCGTTTGTGAAGTACCAGATATGAGAATAATGCGCGCAGCCGTGTTTGGAGCCGCCGCGTTGGTTTTGGCGGCCTGTTCTGGCCCGATCAGCACGGTGACAAAACGCACGGCGCCGAGTGCGGATTTTCCTGCGATGAAGACCTTTGCTGCCCAAGGCGCGCCGCGTGGGGTTGCCCGTTCAAACAGCGATATTTTTGAAGAGTTTATTGATTATGCTTTTGCACTGGAAAGCGGGCAGACTTTGGCGCGTTTTTCGCGCTTTGAGGGGCCCATTTCCGTTGCTTTGGTGAATGCCCCTGGAAATGTGGTCAGTCGTGATCTGGATCGGCTTTTGACCCGTTTGCGCAATGAAGGCACCGTCCCAATCAATCGCGTCACCGCCCCTTCTGGCGCGAACATTGTGATTGAATTGATCCCTAAACGGCAGCTGTATCGCGCTGCGCCGAATGCGGCCTGTATCGTTGTGCCCCGCGTGAGCAGTTGGACCGAATTTCGCAAAACACGGTTTAGCCGCCGTGCCGATTGGACGTCTTTGTCAGAGCGCACACGGGTGGCGATTTTCATGCCTGTGGATGTGTCGCCGCAGGATGCGCGCGATTGTTTGCACGAAGAATTGGCGCAGGCGCTTGGGCCGCTTAATGATCTCTATCGTGTGCCTGACAGCGTTTATAACGACGACAATTTCCATATTGTTTTGACGTCTTACGACATGCTGTTGTTGCGGTTGTTTTATGCCCCTGATTTGCGCTCTGGCATGGCCAAACATGACGTGGCGCGGGTGCTGCCCGCAATGCTGGCGCGGATGAACCCGAAAGGCAACGGATTGGCCCCGCGCAAATTGCAGGAAACGCCGAATGCGTGGAAAGTGGCCATTGAAACCGCCCTTGGTGCAAGGGGTGGAGCAGATGCACGGGTGGCGGCAGCCACGCGGGCGGTACGTGTAGCGAAATCCGCTGGGATCAAGGATCATCGGCTGGGGTTCAGTTATTATGCCCGTGGACGGGTGAACGCATCAAAGGACCCGCGCACAGCTGCGGGGGATTATGCGCGGGCCTATGCGAATTTTGTGCAAGCCTTTGGCCCTTACGATATCCACACAGCGCAAGCGGCGTTGCAGATGGCGTCTTTGTCTTTGTCGGCAGGGGATTTCAAGCAGGCGCTGACCTATATTGAGCCGTCATTAGTGGCTGCGAAGACCGCACAGAATGGACGGTTGATGTTCAGCCTGCTGGCGATGAAAGCTGAGATTTACAAAGTGGCGGGGCGCACGGCTGAGGCTGCGGCGCTGCGCAAAGAGGCGATTGGCTGGGGACAATACGGCGTGTATGACCCAAAAGAGATCAACAATCGTTTGAAGATTATTGCGGGATTGATCCCCAAAACTCCGAAACCAGAGGGTTAAGACATGTTTGCAGTTCCTGCGTTTTTTATTGGCGGACTCATCGGATGGTGGCGTGCGCGCAAAATGGGGGGCAAGGGCCTCGACCAAGTGCAATATGCGTTTATTCATGGGCTGGCGCTGTTTCTGCTGGCGCTTGTGCTGACGGTGATTGCCGATTGGCAGGGATGGGTTTAGGGTCTCTTGACGTACATCACATCCCACCAGCGCGAGACGGATTTTGCCGCTGGCGCCCTGAAATGAGCGCTGCGATGTCATCATCGAAAGCGATTTTCTGGGATGGCAGAGGCAAAATCCGCCGCGCCGCTTTAGCGGTTTCGCGAATTTTCGCCCAGACGTCGTTATTTGCGCTTGAAATAGATCACTATTCCTGCGCTCAAATGCCTAATCTGAACGAAAATTCGACTAAAACTGGAGGGACGTGATGTACGTCAATAGACCCTAAATGTTTCTGCGCTTCTTTGAGGCCCTGAGGACGGCGAAAATTCCTGTGTCATTGCGGGAATATTTGTCGTTTCTGGAAGCGGTCAAAACGGGCATGGTGATCTATGACGTGGAGGCGTTTTACTATCTGGCGCGGGCCACCATGGTTAAGGATGAACGCAATCTGGATAAGTTCGATCTGGTGTTTGCCGATGTGTTCAAGGGCATGGAAAACCTGGATGTGGGTGACATTCTGAACGCCGTGGATGTGCCTGAGGATTGGTTAACCAAGCTGGCAGAAAAACACCTGTCCGAAGAAGAAATGGCCGAGATTGAGAGCCTTGGCGGGTTCGATAAGCTGATGGAAACGCTGAAAGAACGCCTTAAAGAGCAGGAAAAGCGGCATCAGGGCGGGAACAAGTGGATTGGTACGGCGGGGACGTCGCCATTTGGGGCCTATGGGTACAATCCCGAAGGGGTACGCATTGGCCAGAACGAAAGCCGCCATCAGAAGGCGACCAAGGTTTGGGACAAGCGGGATTTTAAGAACCTTGATGACTCAGTCGAGTTGGGGACGCGCAACATCAAAGTGGCGCTGAAACGGCTGCGCAAATGGGCGCGGTCGGGGGCGGATGATGAGCTGGATTTGAACGGGACGATCCGCCAGACGGCGGAGAACGGCTATTTGGATGTGGTGACGCGGCCTGAACGGCGCAATGCAGTGAAGGTGCTGTTGTTTTTGGACGTAGGCGGCTCCATGGACCCCTATATCA
>CAYWIR010000091.1:0-7968 GCA_964458375.1 uncultured Neptunicoccus sp. | reverse complement strand
GGATTGTGCGCTCCAGATGATCGCGACGCGCTGCGGTGAACAGCAGAATTTCTGTTTCAGGAGACCACCGCCCTGGATCGCCTTCGACCAACAGTCGGCGAATGTCTTCAGCGCCATCAGAGCCACCTGGTTCACGGGTATGGACTACTTCATCGCCATATTCTTGCATGAGCGTGGAAAGCAGGCGTGCTTGTGTGGATTTGCCAGAGCCGTCAATGCCCTCAAACGTAATAAAGAGACCTTTTGACACTTAGTTTATGGCCCCAAGAAGCTTATCCGCTGAGGTGCGTAAGCGTTTCATGAGCCCCCCTGCAGCCACGTCAGAAGCCGCGAACACGGGGTAGCTTTGCGAGGGCAAGCCTGGAATTTCGATGTTCAGAACGCCAAGTTCAGTGCCTTTGGCAATCGGGGCATGGATAGGGCCGTCATAGGTCACGCTCATCTTAATATCATCGCGTGCGGAATAGGGTACAAGTGCTGAGATATCATCGGCAACCTCCAACGCCACAGTTTTTGTCTTGCCCAACCAGACGTCTGCTTGGGCGACGTTCTTTCCCGATTTTATCAGGGTCTCCTGTGCGAATTGTCGAAAGGCCCAATTCATCAAACGCTCCGCTTCGGATGCGCGCTCTGTTGAGCTTTGTAAACCATTGATCATCAGGATCACACGACGATCTCCTTGGCGGGCGGTTCCGACAAGGCCGTAGCCTGCTTCGGACGTATGGCCCGTTTTAAGGCCGTCAGCCCCTAAGCCGAGGCCAAGGAGTGGGTTGCGGTTGTTTTGTGTGATGTCAGCCCATGTAAAGCTGCGTTCTTGGAAATACCCGTAGTATTCTGGGAATTGAGCCATCAGACGGTTTGCCAGTGCAACCAAATCCCGTGCGCTCATACGGTGATTTGGGTCAGGCCAGCCCGTTGCGTTTGCAAATGTGCTTTCGTTCATACCCAGCTTTCGGGCCCGCGCCGTCATAATGCGGGCAAAATCAGCTTCGGACCCCGCCAGATTTTCTGCCACGACGATACAAGCATCATTTCCCGAGTGAACGATGATCCCACGGATCAGGTTTTCAACGGTAACCCGTTCACCGTGTTTGACGAACATCTTAGAGCCGCCTTTTTGCGAGGCGTTCTTTGAGACGGTGAATTTTGTATCAAGGTTAATGCGACCATCTTGCAAAGCCTCGAACAGCATATTGAGCGTCATGAGTTTTGACATAGAGGCAGGGGGCACGGGGCGGTCTTCGTTTTTAGCCAGTAAAATAGTCCCGCTGGTCTGATCCAAAACCAAGGCAGAGGTTGCAATCGTGTCAAAAGCAGAGGCGGGTAGTAAAGCAAATAGCCACAGCCCACATCCGAGTAAAATATTTCCAAGACGCATCGCGCGCTCCGACTGAATTAAGGGGGTGCAGTCAGATGAAAAACCGACCCCAACGATTTTGATCAGAGTGTAGCTAAGCGCCTGTCACAAGGGAAGGGGGTTAGCCTTTGACAAGATAGGCATCGGCAAAGCCTTGCCCTTTTACCATGTTCAAAAGCTGGCGCTGTTCAGACGCGCTGTTGGCAGGGCCAGCAAGGACGCGCCAGAAGGTTTTGCCTTTGCTTTCGGACTTAATAACTTGGGCAGGAATGCCGTTACGTTGCATGACGGCGGCATTTTTATTTGCGTTTGATTCGACGCTAAAGAACCCAATTTGCACAAACTTTGCACCTTTGGCGGTGGCTGTTGGCGCGGTTGTGACGGCCGCAGGTTTTGGTTTGTTTTCAGCTTCTGCAACAGAGGCAAGAATTTTCGCTTCTAAATCTGTTTCTGCAGGGGCGGCCAATGTTGTTGCGGCCACGTTTTCTGTTACGTTTGAGGTAACGTCACTTTGCACGGGCGTTTCATTTACCGTTTCACGGCGTAAGGCCGTCACACGCAATGTTGTTGGGGTGCCAGCCTGAACGCCGAGTTCAGCAGCCGCATCGGAAGACAATTGCAATGACGGGCCAGGATTGTTCCGTTCACGGCGGAACAAGGCACCGATAACAAATTTGTTGTTGGCTTCGTTTCGGATAATTACGCGTTCGGGCTGTTTGCTGTCTGCATGAGCGACCCAGACGCCGCCCAAAGACGGGCGACCGTCCCAAAGCGCGTTTTCGTTCTTTTCAAAGACCTCTGGCGCTTCGACGTCCCGTTCAACCAATTTGATTTTATTGCCAACCCCAGGAGCGGCATCGGTGGCTTGCGCTTTGGTGCTTTTGTCTTTGCCAAAGTTCAGCCCTTGAAAGCCTTCTTCGCACCCGACCAAAACAACACTTGCGATCAGCAATGCGCCAACCTTTCCAGTGGTCGTCAATACCGTACCGTTTCCCATGGGACCTGTCTCCTGTACCGCACTTTTGGGATCGGTCTTATGCCGAATGTGCCAAAAGTTGCCTTTGCTCTGCCGTGTTCCACTGTGTTCGTGGATTTTGAGCAGAGTTAACCACATCAGCGGCATTTTTGGAAGCCTGTTAATCGGTCGCATCTGAATAACCAGCGATGTGTTGCTTAAGCCTTTTGTCTGAGGTCTTGGCAGATGAAATTTTTGATAAGTGGGCGCATTCGTTAAAAAAGGGCTTGCAGTTTTGTTGCTGCGCAAATACGAAATCCCAGCACGCGACAGCAAGCACCCAAAAAGCGGAGAGGTGGCAGAGTGGTCGAATGCGGCGGTCTTGAAAACCGTTGAGGTGAGAGCCTCCCAGGGTTCGAATCCCTGTCTCTCCGCCATTTTCCTAAGGGCCTTATGCGTGTGCGATATTCTCGAAATTTGTGCGTGAGCAAAGACGTGTTCTAAACGTTCTTTGGGATGGACCGCAATGTGGTTCGAGTGGATCGTGGGTAAGGGGATGTTTGGATTAACAACACTCAATGCGCCAAGCGATATCAATGTTACCCGATCGCTTTATAAGACATTGCAACGCCTTAGAAACGAAAAGGCCCAGCACTTGGCTGGGCCTTTAAAACGTTAGAAAATGGAAATTAGCCTTCGGCTTTTTTCACATCTGCTTTTGCATTCAGTGGATCTTCTTGGCGCTGAACAGAGCCTTCGAAGTGAGCACCTGATTCAATTGCGATGGTTTTGTGGATGATGTCGCCTTCAACGCGGGCGCTGGAAGTAAGGCGCACTTTTAAGCCACGCACACGGCCGATAACACGGCCGTTCACAACCACATCATCTGCAATGATTTCACCTTCAACAGTTGCGCCTTCGCCGACTGTCAGAAGATGCGCACGAATGTCGCCTTTGATTTTGCCTTCAATCTGGATGTCGCCTGTTGTCTTCAGGTTGCCTGTGATTGTCAGGTCAGACGACAAAGCGGATGCTGGTGGCTTTGCCTTTGGAGGGGCCACCGGGGCAGGGGCCGCCGTTGTTGCTGGCTTTGCAGCAGGAGCAGACGCAGGTGCGGGAGCAGCGGGTTTGCTGACTTCCGCTGGCGCGTCAGATTTGTTTGTTTCGCTGATTTTGTTTTTAGAAAACATTTTGTGACGCCTTCATGTATTTAGAGGGGTTAACTGCATTTCCGTTGATGCGCACTTCGTAGTGAAGATGCACGCCGGTGGACCGGCCTGTGTTGCCCATATCACCAATTCGTTCGCCGCGCGAGACTCTTTGTCCCGCTTTGACGCGAATTCTGTTCAAATGAGCGTAGTAGGTTTCAAAGCCGCGAATGTGGCGGATTTTAACCAATTTTCCGTAGCCGCTTTGGCGGCCTGCAAAGGTGACGACCCCGTCGCCTGTTGCGACAATCGCTGTGCCCCGTGCGCCAGCCAAATCATGCCCTTTGTGCAAGCGACGACCGCCTGTTTTAGGGTCGCGGCGGTATCCGAAACTGGACGTGTGGCGGTAACCGCCACGGACAGGGAAGGCGAGGGGGAGTTTTTCAACGGCCAATTTGGCCAATGCAACGCGGTCAAGGCGATCAAAAATTTCAAGCGTCGAGGCGGACAGCATACCTGAGGCATCGCCTTTGGTCGAAATTGACAAAGCTGTTAAGGGGCCGCCCGTGCCTGAGTTTGATTTACGCATCTCATTGATCAGGCTGTCGGTGTTAAACCCAGCTTTGTTCAACGCGCCTTCCAAGGGGCCGAGCGTAACGTTAACGGCCTGTTCGAGATTCGTGAAAATCCGTGCATTTCGTTGCCGTTGTAACTGATGTTCGTTCGACATTTCAGCCATCTGGCCGTACAGCTCGGTTGCTGTTGTTTCCAGCTCGTCCCGCTGTGAGACAGTGGTTTTCAACGCGCGGGTCAAATTGGTCAGCGTGTCTTCGTTGTCCTGAGCGCCACCAAGTTTAGTGCTGAGGCTGCCTGTGACGGCCTGCATTTCAGCGAGAATTGCGTCAGACTGTTTTTGCGCCAAGTCGCGTTCTTTGATCGCCACCTGCAATTTCTTTTGCATAATGTTCAGGCCAGTGGCCAATTCGCGGCGTTCTTCTTCGGCTTGGAGCAATTCGCTCTGCTGAAGTGAGATTTGTTCTAGAGCAACGTAAAACCGATCTTGCGCCGTTTGCGTTTCAAGAGCGCGTTGATCTCGTTCCGTGCTTAATTCGTTTAACCGTGCCTCATAGGCGCGTTGCAAAACTTCGGCTTGAGTTTTGTCAGAGGTGGCTGAGATTCGATCAATCATCAGCGCAGATGTTGCAATAACGGTCCAACACACGCCCACAGTAATCAACACGCCTGCGGTTGCTTGTAGCAAAGGCGTGGCGCGGAAATAGCGCGTCGTCCGTTCCGTGCGCATGTAAATGCGCTGTTCTGGAACGTGGCGCGCCAAAAGGGCGTTCAGTTTTTCAAACGGTCCGTTCATGATTTTCCCTCTGCCTCTGTGCCCTTGCACCCTGTATCGGGACCGTTTTTCGGTTTGTTTAAGAACACGTTATGGCTTTACAAAAACTGACGAGCGCGATCAAGAAAATCCTGCATCCATGGCAGTATTCCGCGCATATAGTCGCCTTTCGGACTCTATTGCACCGCCATGGGCCAATAAAAATCCAGTGGAAGGCCTGCTTCGGCCCGTTTTTCGTCGTTGAACGGTGGTTTTAGCCCCCCGTGAAAGTACTGTTCCACGAGTCGGTGAAATTCTTCTTTTGGATCCGCGTCGTGACGGCCACAGAGGAAATGGAACCATTTTGATCCATAGGCCACATGCCCAACCTCTTCGGCGTAGATGATTTCAAGGGCAGCAACGGTATCGGTGTCTTTTAGGGACTTAAATTGTTGGATCATGCCCGGTGTTACATCGAGGCCGCGGGCTTCTAGGACCATAGGAACAATGGCGAGGCGTCCCATGAAATCTTGTGCTGTCTCTTCGGCTGCGCGCCACATGCCCGCATGGGCTGGGAGGGCGCCGTAAAAAGAGCCCATGGCTTCAAGACGGTCGCATAACAAGTTGAAATGTTTGCTTTCTTCATCTGCTGCTTTCACCCAGTCATCAAAATACCCGTCTGGCATTTTGATATGAGCAAAGCGGGGAATGATGTCCCAATGCAAGTCTACGGCGTTCAGTTCGATGTGCGCGATGGCGTGGATTAGCGCGATGCGGCCAGCCTCACTGCCCAATCGACGGCGGGGGACTTCGTTCGGTGGCAGCAGTTCTGGCGCATCAGGGCGGGACGGCAAATCTGGAGGCTGACTGTCGCCAATGGCAAGCGGTGTGCCTGCTTCTTTCATTTCAAACCAAAGGGCGGCGGCCGCGTGTGATTTCGCGGTTTTTTCGCGCCCATCAGCAGTTGTAAGAACGTCGCAAGCCAATTCTGTTAGCGTTGGCTGGCTCACGCGGATTGTACCGCTTCGAGAACCGCGTCTACGTGGCCCGGTACTTTGACCTTGCGCCAGATGTGGGTGATGACGCCTTCGCCGTTGATTAAGAATGTGGCGCGTTCAATGCCCATGTATTTCTTGCCATACATGTTCTTTTCGGCCCAAACGCCCATGTCTTCGCACAGCGTTCCGTTCTCGTCAGAGGCCAAAATGACGCCTAGATCGTGTTTGTTCACAAATTTGTCGTGGCTTTTTACGCTGTCTTTGGACACGCCCATAATTTCGGCACCTGCTGCCTGAAAGGCCGCGTTTTGTTCGGTGAATCCGATGCTTTCCTTGGTGCAACCTGGGGTGTCGTCCCGTGGGTAAAAGTACATCACCAGCATTTTGCCTGCGAAATCAGCGAGGGACACTGTGCCGCCACCATCCCGTGGCAGTTCAAAATTAGGCGCTTTTTCTCCGATTTCGGGCATGTGTCCCCCTTTGGTGACGATATTTTGTGTATTTGCACCTATGGTGCGGCTGCGTACTATCGTAAATAGATCGGGAGCGCAGAGTTCAAGTGGGGATTTCAAACCCGTATCTGTGCAAACGGGCGGAGAGAATTTGATCTGGATCAGACATTGCTTGGTGGCGGCGTTGGCGGCATTGATGGCGGGAATCGTGCTGACGGTTGTTGCGATCGGTGTTGTGACGATTCTGTTGCAGCGTGGTCCTTTGGAAGTTCCCCAATTGCGCGGCTTGGTTGAGGATCGTTTGAATGCGCAAATGGCCGAGCATGATATTAAAATTGAAAGCGCCGCACTGACGTCCAGTGATACAGGCGTTGGCAATCGTGTGGTCCTAAACAATGTGAGAGTGTTTACGCAGGATGGGACGCAGCTAATGGCGGTTCCTCAGCTGAAAACCAAGTTTTCGCTTCTTGATTTGGCGAGTGGGCGTGTTGCTCCAGAAGATGTGTCCATTGTTGGCACTGATCTTGCGCTCGAGCGAAGTGCAGATGGGTCTTTCAGCTTGTTTGGTGCTGGAAATGATATGTCAGGCGGAGAGAACCTACTGTCGCTGCTTGATAAAATGGACAGCCAAAAAAGTCTGTCGGCGTTGTCTCGAATTGATCTTGAAGGAACGACAGTGACGTTCCGCGACCGTGTGACCAATCGGGGCTGGGTTTTGGACAACTCTACAATGTCGATTACGCGCGAAGGTAACTCCGTAACGGGGCGCGCGGTGTTAGAGCTTGGTGATTTAGCCGCCGCTGCTGTCAAAGAAAACGCAGTGCCCACGAAAATGATCTTGAGCGCGACCTATGTACTGGGGTCGGATAAAGCGTCTGTTTCGTTTCAATTTTCGGATGCGTCACCCAAGGAAATCGCTGATTTATTTCAAGCGTTTGACTGGCTTCGTAACCTAGATGCGGGCTTGTCTGGGTCCGTGCGTGCGGAGCTAACTGGGGACGGCCAACTTGGCAATCTGCATGGTGTCTTAGAAATGACTGAGGGCAAATTGGCCCAAACACCGAGCTCCCGACCGATCACGTTCAGCACAGCCAAAGTATATTTCGATTACGACCCAATCACAGATGCGTTGAACCTGAGCGAGGTTGATCTTGTTACCAGCTCTGGTTCCTTGTCTGCCAGTGGTTTTGTGGAATTGAGCCGAGGAGAAAAGGGGCGTGTGGCGTCCATGGCGGGGCAATTGCGTATGCGTGATATTGCCATTCGCCGTCCTGATCTGTTTGACCAAAATGTAGCGCTGGCGGCCGCCGCGCTGGATGCGCGTCTGTCTTTCGATCCGTTGAGCATTGATGTGGGGCGGTTGACTGTCTTCGATGATAAAACAGTGTTCAAAGTGTCTGGCCAATCTATTGCAGGCCAAGACTATTGGTCCAACAGCTATGATATTGATGTGGACACACTGTCCGTGGAGCGGTTGCAACAGCTTTGGCCGAAACCCGTTGTTGCCAAAACGCGGCTTTGGGTGCACGAGAATATCTTTGCTGGGGAGTTTGTAGATTTCTCCGGTGGCATGCGGTCCGAAGGTGGCGAGCCGAGCTATGCGTTCAATTTTGGCATCAAGGGCACTGAGTTCAAATTTATAAAGACCATGCCGCATTTACAGGGCGGTGATGGATATGGGTATCTGACAGATCAAACCCTTCGGCTGAATATGAACGCTGGGCATGTGAT
>CAYWIR010000090.1:0-8008 GCA_964458375.1 uncultured Neptunicoccus sp. | reverse complement strand
CGCATAGAGTTCACCCGTCATAAACGTTTGAAATGAAACGATCTCTTCGGCAGAAATATGCGCCCATTTCGTGTGCGTACCGGGCATGACCAACACACCATCAAACTTTGGCTGCCCCCGCAGAAACCCTGCCACCTGCGTTTCCTCGCCTCGCATCACATCGGGTTGCGCCACCTGTTTCATCCCCGGCAGTATGCGCACATCAATGCGCGGGTCATCCGATAGAACAGGCGTTGTTTCATCTCCGCTCGGTGGCTTGTTTGGCACCGCAACATAGTCCGCTTCGACCCAACCCTGTTTCGCGCCAACCATCCCACAGCAAATCACAGGCGTAACGCGATCCTTAACCAAAAACTCTTCAATGATCCCTAGCAGAGCGCCTTCGAATTGCGCAGGCTCTAACCCGCCCATACCCTGATCTGACGACCGCTCGGCCAACAAATCATGGCTTTCATCCATCACCCAAACCCGCAGGTTGGACGTGCCCCAGTCGATGGCAATCCATGCAGCCCGATCTGCAATGCTCATCCTGTCACCACCACGCCGCCGTCAACGACCAAGGCTTGCCCCGTCATCATGCGGCTGGCTTTCGATGCCAAAAACAATACGGCATCGACGATATCATCTTCCACCAGATGCTCCTTCAAACACTGCCGATCCAAATGCGCGGCCAACCCTTCGGGCGTGGCCCATTTATCCATTTGCTTGTCGGTCAAAACCCATCCTGGCATCAATGCGTTCACGCGGATTTTGTCGGTTCCCAATTCCCGCGCAAGCCCACGGGTTAAACCCGTGATACCCGCCTTCGCAGCGACATACCCGTGATAGCCGTCGTTTCCCATCATGTACGACACCGAAGAAAAGTTAATAATTGAACCGCCGCCAGCAGCCTTCATCCCAGCATGGGCCGCTTGGGCCGTAAAGGCGTGTGGTTTGAGGTTCACAGCCTGCCCCAAATCCCAACTTTCGGATGTGATGTCCGCCAGCGTGTGACGCGCATCATTGGCCGCATTGTTCACCACAACAGTCATATCCCCATGCGCCGCAGCCGCCTGTGCCATCGCGCCCTGCAAATCCGCCACATCGGTAATGTCACATTTGATAAACAGTGGCGCAGTGCCATGCTTTGCCGCCATGTCGTCAACGAAAGCAGACGCGTCAGATCGCTGAACAAACGCCACCTTGCAGCCTTGTGCCAAAAATCCATCGGTCAACGCAGCACCAATACCAGATCCGCCCCCCGTGATGAAAACCGACTGCCCCTTAAGGTCGTGAAATGTTACGTTCTTGCTCATGCCGCTTTCCTTTTGCGTGCGAATTCTGGCAACCAATCGCCGTGCGCCACCAACAGATCATCGACCATAGATCGGATTTGGCGCAGGTCCAATTCGGCAGCCGTATGCGGGTCCATCATAGCCGCGTGATAGATATGTTCCACATCCTCATCAACCAGCGCCCGCACAACCAATTCTTGCACGTTGATCTGCGTGCGCATTAGCGCCACCAACTGTGGCGGAATATCAGAAATCACGCTTGGCTGTACGCCATTACGATCCACCAAACACGGCACTTCAACCGCCGCACCCATGGGCAATTGCGGTGCTTGGCCTGTGTTGGGCAGGTTGCCATAAATCACATACGGCGTATCCGTCACCACCGCGTTCATAATCTCAGCTGCGAACTCATGGCTCTTTTCCACCGGGATGTCCGCTTGCTTATCCAACGCCGCTGCTTGCTTCGCCCAATCCGCTTGCTGCTCTACGCAACGGGTCGGATATTCGTCCAAGGGAATGGAAAAGTCGCGGATCAAATCCTCGCGGCCTTCTTTGATAAACCACGGCACGTATTCGGCCAAATGTTCGCTGCTTTCCGTACAAAAGTAACCCATCTGATCCATCACTTCATACCGCACTTTATTCGCGCAGCGGGGCATCAACAACGGTGGCTTGGGCAAGGCTCCAGCGCGATACCCCTCACGCAAACGGGGATAAAGCGACGTCCCTTTGTGTTCCAGATCAAGGAAAAACGCCACGTGGTTCACCCCCGCGACACGATAGTCGATCTCTGATTTGGGCAGGTCGAGATCATGGGCCAATTCTTCCACTGTGTTCTGGACAGAATGGCACAGACCAACCTGTTTCACATGCGGGAAGCGTTCGGCCAAGGCCCATGTATTGATCGCCATGGGGTTCACATATTGCAGCATCAAAGCGTTTGGACACACCTCTGCCATGTCTGCCGCCACCTGCCACAAATGGGGCACTGTGCGCAGGCCGCGCATAATGCCACCAACGCCCAAAGTATCCGCAATGGTCTGACGTAATCCATATTGTTTGGGGATATCAAAATCCGTCACCGTGCAGGGCTGATATCCACCAATCTGAAAGGCCACGACCACAAAATCCGCCCCCTCAAGGGCTGCACGCTGGTTCATCGTGGTGGACACTGTCGCACCCGCCTTCATGGTCGTTATCATCTTACGCGCCACAGCCGCGCTCTCTTCTAAACGGCCAGCATCAATATCCATCAACGCAATATCCGCCCCTGCAAGGGCTGGAAAATGCAGTGCGTCGCCGATGATATTCTTCATAAATATCGTAGAACCCGCACCGATAAAGGCGATCTTAACACTCATCTCAGAGTTCCTTTACTTACTTCACCGCGCCCATGGTCAGACCCGCGATAAAGTGTTTCTGCATCAGAAAAAACATGGCCACTGGCGGCATAGCAGCAAGCAAAGACGCCGCAGACACCAAGTGCCAGTTGTTCACAAATTGCCCATTTAACGCGCGAATGCCAGCGGTAATTGGCTTGGCATCTTCACCTTGGGTCAAAACATTGGCCCAGAAAAAATCGTTCCACACAAAGGTAAAAATCAACACCGCAAGGGCGGCCACCGCAGGACGCACAAGGGGCAGCACAACATACCAGAAAATCTGCCATTCCTTCACGCCCTCAATGCGGGCACTTTCGATCAGGTCAAACGGCAACGCTTTGATAAAGTTGCGCATGAACAGCGTGCAAAACCCAGTTTGGAACGCCGCATGAAACAGGAACTGCCCTGCGATCGTGTCATACAGCCCCGTTTGCACGGACATATCCCGCACAGGCACCATCAGGATTTGAAACGGGATAAAATTCCCTGCCACAAACAGGAAAAACAGCGGCAGCGCGACGCGGAACCTATAGATCGCCAGCGCATAGCCCGCAAGACACGCAAGCGTCACAGAAATCGCGACAGTAGGCACAGTGATCAGCACCGAATTAAGCATATAGGTCGCGGCTTCAGACTGAATAAACACCGCTGAATAATTGTCCCAAAGTCGGAACTCTGTCGGTATCCCAAACACGTTGCCCGAATTGATATCCTTCGCAGATCGGATCGACGTCAGAAAAATCGCCAACAACGGTAGCAACCAAAGGATCAGGGCAAACGGAAGAAACGCTTGGTATGTTGTGCGCTTCGCGGGGGTCGAATGTTCGATGGGCCGTGGAAACATCAGATCGCCTCCCGCTTTGGTAAGGCAGCCTGCGCTTTTTTCGACAATCCTGCGCGAATAACATCATAGCTCACGGCGATACGATGGCGTAATTCGTCGTCTTCAACCGTGTCCTCTAGGTGTACCCAAGATCGGTGGAAATACGGCGCCTTCGTCGCAACCCCTGTTTCAATCAGCATCGCCGCCGTTTCAACATCGGGCGTTTTAACCGAAACACCGGGATTCACCGCCCCGATACAGGTGAACATTTTGCCCTCGATCTTCCAAGCATCATGGCCGTTATCGAAAGGATGCGTAAGCACCGCCCCTGGCAGACTGCTCGCATACGCATTTACACGGTCCCGTAAATCCATCAGCGCGCCCCTTTTTCATCTTGGTACATCCGCCACAAAAAGTAGCTGATGAAAAACAGCATGATGACGAACAGGACTGTCGCAATGGCGGACCCGTATCCATACCGCTCGCCATATTCCGAAATCGCCGTTTCAAACATATAGTAGGACAGGACATTGGTGGAGCCATAAGGCCCCCCTTGGGTCATAATCGCGATCATATCGAATGACCTCAACGCGCCAATTACCGTCACCACAACCGCAATAAACGTAGCAGGACGCAGTTGCGGCAGCACCACATACCACAACATCTTCCAGCCCTTCGCACCGTCCAAACGGCCAGCTTCGATCTGATCAGCGGCGACATTGTTCAACCCCGTAAGATACAGGATCATACAATAGGCCACCTGCGGCCACAGCCCCGCCGCGATAATTCCGTAGGTCGCGTATTGCGCGGACGACAGAATATCAGGCGGCGTGCGGGAGCATTTGAACGTGGCATTGCCCAGAATGTTCACCGTTTCTTCGCAAAACAGGAACTTCCAAATGGACCCAACCACGCCAAAATCAGGATTGTAAAACCAGCCAAAAATCAGCCCAACCACAACCTGAGAAATCACGAAGGGGAAGAAGAACATCGATTTATAGAACCGCATCCCCGTCACCGTCTGGTTCAAAAACAGCGCGATAAACAGGCCCAGCGGCACAGCGAGCATAAACAAAAACAACCACAGCACATTGTTCTTGAGCGAGACCCAGAACTTTGGATCGGTCCAAAGTTTCTTATAATTCTCAAGCCCAACCCAAGTGGCCGTGGAATTGCCATCTACATCATAAAGCCCGTTCCATTCATAAAACGACAGCGTGATGGACTGAAAAATCGGGATCACCACGTAAATGGCGAAAAAAATCAAAGCGGGGATCAGGAAAACCCAAGGCGTAATCGCCAACTTATTGCGCGACATCCAACTGGTTTGCGTGGCTTGAAACTCAGACGCTGGCATAGGTCTTGCCCCCGAAAAAGAAAACGGCGGGCCTGATCATCAGGCCCGCCGCAAAACGTCTTACTTGTAGACTTCGCCTTGAACGCGGTCCAACTCAACCAGAACTTCGTCCAATGTAGATGGGTCCAGCATAAAGCGTTGGAAACCTTCCATGCCAGCCTTGGCCATCGCCGCTGGGGCGTCACGGTCATAGAACTGTGCCAAACCTGCCGCTGTGGACACAGTGGCAAAGCCTTCTTGGATGAACTTGTTGTCGGACACTTCCGCCTTAGAGTTCACAGGCAGCTGGCCGATTGTGGCGTTCAGCTTGGTTTGCACGTCTGCACGGCCCACAAAAGCCAAGAACTTTTTCGCGTCTTCTTTGTTCTTTGCATTCGCTGGAATAAAGAAGGCATCCGCAGGAGCCTCTTCGGCCCGTGGCAACCCTTCGGTGATGGACGGGAACTGGAAGTAATCGATCTGATCTTCGGTCAGACCCGCATTCTTCATGCCATCCACGGCAAAGTTACCCATCACGTACATCGCTGCATCACCATTGGCGAAAGGCGCCAGCGCGTCCTGCCAAGACATGGAGGCATGGTTGTCCACAAACCCACACTCATCAATCATCTGTTTCCAGTTGATGAAGGTCTGCTTGATCCGCTCGTCCGTGTATTTGATTTTACCAGCGGTCAAATCGTTATGCACATCATAGCCGTTGGTGCGCAGGTTGATGTAGTCAAACACGCCAGCCGCTGTCCAAAGGAACTTTGTTCCGATGGTAAATGGCTTTACGCCGTTTTCGTTCATCACCGCACAAGACGCCATCAGATCGGCCCAAGTTGTCGGCTCTTCGAGCTTCAGCAGATCAAAGATGTCTTTGCGGTAATAAATACCCCACTGATAGTACGAATAGGGCACACCCCAGATTTTGCCGTCACGACTCATGGTCGGTTTGATCGCTGCCAAGTCTTCGTTAAACCCAGCTTCGGCCCAAACATCGTCCACAGCTTCGAACAACCCAGCATCCACGAAAGGTGCCATGCGGTTGCCAGGGTACCAAGACGTGATGTCTGGTGCGTCCGCTGTCAAAAAGTTGCGGATCGCAGTTTTATGCGCTTCGCGGTCGTTGATGTTTACGATGACATTGATGTCAGGGTTTTCTGCCTTAAACATCTCAACCATGTCCTCAAAACCCTTTTTGGGGCCAGGGTTCAGGTCGTCAAAGTTGATACGCAGGTCACCCGCCAGCGCGCCGTTTACCATAAAGGCAGCAGCGGCCGCGCCTGCGAGCAGGGTTTTCGTATGACGGATCATGTATATCCTCCCAGATATTTACGGTTCCAAATAGTGGAACTCGGTTTTAACTATTGAAAACTGTGGGACGCAAGCCTAGCCTTGTCAACAGTTTCATAAGGGCATCGCCACAATTCGGGAGGGAATTTGCAGCAATGAACAAGCCAGTTCCAAACGATGGCACTGTCGGTAAGGCATTGGAAGTGCTCGACTTAGTTGCAAGTTTGGGTCGCCCTGTTCGCTTCAAGGAACTCCAGTCCCTGTCCGATTTCCCAAAGGCGTCGCTCTATCGCTTTTTGCAGACACTTACGAATCAGGGAATGCTGTCTTACGACCCAGCGACCCAATCCTACGCCCCTGGATTGCGATTGGTGCGCCTTGCCCACTCTGCTTGGCGGCAATCTTCGCTGGCCCCCGTGGCGCGCCCGTTCTTGGATGCACTGGCGGCAAAAACAGGCGAAGCGGTGCACCTTGCGCAGCTTGATCACGGCCACGTCCTGTTTGTGGACAAACGCAAAGGCACCGACAACTTTGACACGCTTGCGCAAGCAGGCAAGGTCGCGCCCAGCTATTGCACAGGCGTTGGCAAAGCCATCCTCGCCTTTATGCCAGAAGCCGCGCGCGACCGCGCCCTGCAACAACAAGCCTTCCTGAAATACACCCCCATCACCCATGACAGCGTTGATGACCTTGTGGCCGATCTGCAAGAGGTGCGCAAAAACGGCGTGGCCTATGATCGCGAAGAACATGAACTGGGCATTATCAGCATCGCGGCCCCCATCCTGACCGATCCACATACTGTGATCGGCGCACTCTCCATCGCGACATCGACCAACCGACACGACTTAAACGCGCTGGAAGCGTTCCGCCCCGCCCTGCTCGACACCGCAACTCAAATCGCGAACGCTGCCTCCACGTGGCAGTTCCCCAGCCAAAATTGACCCAAGGACGTTTTCCATGACAGGCGTAACGCTCAAAAATGTGATCAAAAAATACGGTCAAACCCAAGTGATCCACGGTGTGGATCTTACGATCGAAGATGGCGAATTCTGTGTTTTTGTTGGCCCGTCAGGCTGTGGCAAATCCACATTGCTGCGCATGGTGGCAGGCTTAGAAGAAACCACAGGTGGGGAAATCAACATCGGCGCGCGGAACGTCACCCACACCGATCCTGCGGAACGGGGCGTGGCCATGGTGTTCCAAACCTATGCGCTTTACCCCCACATGACAGTCAAAGAAAACATGGGCTTTGGCCTCAAGATGAATGGCGTGCCAAAAACCGAAATCGACGAAAAGGTCGGCAAAGCCGCGGACATCTTGCAATTGAACGACTACCTGTCGCGCAAGCCCGCCGCCCTGTCAGGCGGTCAACGCCAACGGGTCGCCATTGGTCGCGCCATTGTTCGTGGCCCCGAAGTGTTCTTGTTCGATGAACCTTTGTCCAATCTTGATGCAGAACTGCGCGTAGACATGCGCGTTGAAATCGCGCGTCTGCACAACGAGCTGGACGCCACGATGATTTACGTGACCCACGATCAAGTCGAAGCCATGACGCTCGCCGATAAAATCGTTGTCTTGCGTGCAGGCCATATCGAGCAAGTGGGCGCACCGATGCACCTGTTCGAAGACCCTGACAACAAATTCGTTGCGGGCTTCATCGGCTCCCCTTCCATGAACTTTCTCAACGGCACAGCAGATGCCAACGGCGCAACCATTAACGCCACAGGCCAAAACATTGCTACAAAGGTCACACCAGACAGCGGCGCAGTGATCGTCGGCATTCGCCCCAACGTGATCACCCTGACCGAAGACGAAAATGGCCCGCTGACAGTATCTCTTACCGAACAGCTTGGCGGCGTGTCCTACACCTATGCCACGGCGGATACAGGCGAACGCA
>CAYWIR010000089.1:0-8023 GCA_964458375.1 uncultured Neptunicoccus sp. | reverse complement strand
CTGAACGAGGCCGACAGCGTCATCATTATCCCGGGTTACGGCATGGCTGTGGCGCAGGCGCAGACCGCTGTTGCTGAATTGGTCCGCAAGTTGCGCGCTCAGGGTAAAGAGGTCCGCTTTGCGATCCACCCTGTTGCGGGCCGCTTGCCAGGTCACATGAACGTGCTGCTGGCCGAAGCCAAAGTGCCTTACGACATCGTTCTGGAAATGGATGAAATCAACGATGATTTCCCAGACACAGACGTGGTGATCGTGATCGGGTCCAATGACATCGTGAACCCTGCAGCCCAAGACGACCCGAACAGCCCCATCGCTGGGATGCCTGTTCTGGAAGTCTGGAAAGCGGAAACGGTTATCGTGTCCAAGCGGGGTCAGGGGACTGGCTACTCTGGCATCGAAAACCCGCTGTTTTTCAAGGAAAACACACGCATGTTGTACGGTGATGCCAAAGACAGCGTGAACGCGCTGCTGACATTGGTGAAGTAATCACCGCTTCAAATCTTAAAACGCCCGCCTCGAAAGACGCGGGCGTTTTTTTGTGGTTTGCAACAGGGGCGGGGGCTGGCACAGTTGGTCCATGATCCGCTTGATGTTCAATATCCTAATGATCGCGCTTCTGACGATCCTGACCCAAATCGGGGGGGTTGCATGGTTGGTGTCTCGCGTCTTTAAGCGCAGCTTTATGGCCTTTCTTGCGCTCTATCTCGCGCTGTCGGTGGCAACGATCTGGATCGCACCGCACTTTGGCCGTGTTCCCCTGTCATGTGGGTCATCTGGCCCTGTGCAAATGCAATCTACCTTTTATTGCGTGCTAAACCGTCATTATGTGGTTCCAGAGTTAAAAGAGACGCTGGCCGATCTCGCCGCCAAGGTCGATGAGCGATTTGATGGGACGGTTACGCTGGTCCTAGATGCGAACTTCCCATTCTGGACAGGGTTCCCGTTATTGCCACATTTGTCCCATGATGATGGGCGCAAGGCGGATATCGCGTTCTATTATCGGTCTGAAACGGGCTATGCAGCCAAGACCACCAAATCCCCCATCGGGTATTTCGCCTTTGAACAGGGGCCAACGGATTGTCCCGCCGCATCGCCCACGCTGCGGTGGGATATGGCGTGGTTGCAACCGTTATGGCAGGATTTACAGGTGGATCATGCGCGCACTGCTGCGGCGCTGTTGTGGTTGAGCCAAGATGACCGCGTTGAAAAAGTCTTTATTGAACCGCACTTGCGCCGAACCCTTGGCGCGACGCACCCAAAGGTCCGCTTCCAAGGTTGCCGCGCGGCACGCCATGACGATCACATTCATTTTCAGATTTGAGTGGGTGTTAACACCCGTGTAGGGGGCGATCCTACTGATCTGGAAAGATATCTTCCCAAGTCGTTTCATAGACCGCGATCACCACATATGCGACCAACGCGCCCAGCGTCATACCAATTATTAAGCTCATTCTTCCAACCTGTTTAGATGCCGCCCTTTTGGGCAGCGTTTTTCAAGATTTCAGACAACAATGTGTCAGTATTAAGGCTAGTGCGACATTTCTTAAGATTTGAAGAAGATTACAGAAGAATTTTCGAAAAGAGTGAAAGGATGCAAGTTCAAGAGTTTCAGATGTCCCTTGGGTTTTTATTGATTGACGAGTCAATTAAAATAAAACACAGTCCCCTGCAAACAAAGGAAATGCAAAATGCCCAAAGTTGGAATGGAACCGATCCGCCGCAAAGCCCTCATTGAGGCAACGATTGCCGAGATCGGGCAGGCGGGTTCGCTCGACGTGACTGTGGGGCAAATTGCCAAGCGGGCTGGCATGTCATCGGGTCTTGCGCATCACTATTTTGGTGGGAAAGAGCAGATGTTGTTGGCCGCAATGCGCCAAATCCTGACCAACCTACATTTGCGGGTTCGTGCCAACCTGCGCCATGCGGAAACACCGTTGCAGCGCATCATTGCGATTATCGAAGCAAACTTGGATGCGGGCAACTTTGAACCTGATGTGGTGGCCTCTTGGCTCACGTTTTATGTTCAGGCCCAAAATTCGCCCGATGCTCAACGGTTGTTGCAGGTCTATGCCCGTCGCTTGCAGTCCAACCTTGTGGTGAACCTGTCCCAGCTTATGGAAAAAAACCACGCTGAACACACGGCCCGCGGGTTGGGGGCCATGATTGATGGCATCTACATTCGACACGCGCTGGAACACAACGCGCCGAACCGCGATCAATCCATCGCCATTGTGCGGGACTACCTCGACCTGCAACTTACCAAGGGAATAGCTCAATGACCAAGCCAAACATCCTGATTATCATGGTCGATCAATTGAACGGCACGCTGTTCCCCGATGGCCCCGCTGATTGGCTCCATGCGCCCCACCTTAAAAAGCTGGCAGCGAAATCAACGCGGTTTGGCCTGTCTTACACGGCGTCCCCTTTATGCGCCCCGGGCCGCGCATCTTTTATGTCGGGCCAATTGCCATCACGCACGCGGGTCTATGACAATGCCGCTGAATTTGCCTCTGACATTCCAACCTATGCACACCACCTGCGCCGTGCGGGCTATCAAACCTGTCTCTCTGGTAAGATGCATTTTGTTGGTCCAGATCAAATGCATGGGTTCGAAGAGCGCCTGACCACCGATATCTATCCCGCCGATTTTGGCTGGACGCCCGATTATCGCAAGCCGGGGGAGCGGATTGATTGGTGGTATCACAACATGGGGTCCGTCACGGGGGCAGGTGTGGCGGAAATTTCCAACCAGATGGAATACGATGACGAGGTTGCCTACAACGCCACGCGCAAAATCTATGATCTGTCGCGGGGCAAAGATGATCGCCCTTGGTGCCTTACCGTATCCTTCACACACCCCCATGACCCTTATGTAGCGCGGAAGAAATACTGGGATTTATACGAGGATTGCGAGCATTTGCTGCCCGAAATCCCTGCCATGGATTACGAGGATCACGACAGCCATTCCAAACGTATCTTTGATGCCAACGACTGGCGCAATTTCGACATCACCGAAGAAGACATTAAACGGTCCCGCCGCGCTTATTTTGCCAATATTTCCTATCTGGATGACAAGGTTGGTGAACTGCTTGAGGCGTTAGAAGGCACCCGCCAAGAGGCCACGATCCTGTTCGTGTCAGATCACGGCGACATGCTCGGCGAACGGGGTCTTTGGTTCAAAATGACCTTCTTTGAAGGGTCGGCTCGTGTGCCGCTGATGATTTGCGACCCGAACATGGAACCGGGCCTTATCAGCACACCCGTCAGCACCATTGATGTGACCCCAACCCTTGCGGACCTTGCAGGCGTGTCCCTTGCAGAAGTGGCCCCTTGGACCGAAGGCGAAAGCCTTGTGCATTTGGGTCAAGGGGGTGAGCGCACGTCCCCTGTGGCCATGGAATACGCCGCCGAGGCGTCTTATTCCCCGCTCGTGTCTCTGCGATATGGCAAGTGGAAGTACAACCGCTGCAAGCTGGACGATGATCAACTGTTCGACATGGAAGCGGACCCCCATGAGCTGACCAATCTCGCGGCTGATCCTGCCCATGCTGGCACGATCACGTCCTTGCGTGCAAAATCCGAAGCCCGCTGGGATCTGGATGCCTATGACAATCAAGTTCGCGAAAGCCAAGCCCGCCGCTGGGTGGTGTATGAGGCCCTGCGCAACGGCGATTATTATCCGTGGGATTACCAACCCCTGCAAAAAGCATCCGAACGCTACATGCGCAACAACATGGACTTGAACACAGTGGAGGAAGTCGCCCGCTTCCCACGGGGCGAATAGGAAAACCGAAATGACGGCAGATTACATCATCATCGGCGCAGGCTCTGCTGGCTGCGCTCTGGCTTATCGCCTCTCAGAGGACGGCAAAAACAAAGTGACCGTTGTGGAATATGGCGGCACCGATTGGGGCCCGTTCATCCAAATGCCAGGCGCGTTGAGTTACCCTATGAACATGGCGCGATATGATTGGGGCTATGCTTCGGAACCTGAACCGCACCTTGATGGCCGCCGTTTGGCTGCGCCGCGTGGCAAGGTGATTGGCGGCTCGTCCTCAATTAACGGCATGGTGTATGTGCGCGGCCATGCACGGGATTACGATCATTGGGCTGAAAGCGGGGCGCAGGGCTGGTCTGGCGCAGATGTCATGCCCTATTTCAAACGGCAAGAAAATTGGCACCCGTCAGGCCACGGCGGTGATCGCTCTGTGCGCGGGGATAAAGGGCCGCTGCATGTAAAGCGTGGCACACGGGAAAATCCCCTGAACAAAGCCTTCGTGAAGGCGGGGAAACAAGCTGGCTACCAAGTGACCAAAGACTACAACGGTATCCAGCAAGAGGGCTTTGGCCCAATGGATCAGACTGTGCACAAAGGCGTGCGTTGGTCGGCGGCCAATGCCTATCTGAAACCCGCGCTGAAACGGGACAATGTGGAGGTCGTGTCGGGCCACGCCAACCGCGTTGTCATTGAAAATGGTCGCGCAACGGGTGTGGAGATCACGCAAGGGACTGAAACCAAAATCCTGCACGCCAAGCGCGAGGTGATTATCGCGGCCTCTGCCTTTAACTCCCCCGCCATTTTGATGCGGTCAGGCATTGGCCCCGCCGCACATCTGCGCGAACATGGCATCGACGTGATCGCAGACCGTGCTGGCGTGGGCCAAAATCTGATGGATCACTTGGAACTTTACATCCAAGTGAAGTCCACAAAACCCATTACGCTTTATCGCTACTGGAATCTGCTGGGCAAAGCCTATGTCGGGGCCAAATGGCTGTTTACAGGGCAGGGACCGGGCGCATCCAACCAGTTTGAAAGCGCGGCGTTCATCCGCTCGCGCAAAGGGATCGACTACCCCGATATCCAATACCATTTCTTGCCCATTGCTGTGCGCTATGACGGTCAGGCAGCAGCCGAAGGTCATGGCTTCCAAGCCCACGTTGGCCCCATGCGCTCGGAATCCCGTGGCTCTGTCACGTTGAACTCTGCCGATCCGATGGACGCGCCCAAAATCCAGTTTAACTACATGTCCAAGGATCAAGACTGGGAAGATTTCCGCACTTGCATCCGTTTGACACGCGAAATTTTTGGCCAAGAGGCTTTCGCCAAATACTATGGTGGCGAAATCCAACCCGGCGAAGCGGTGCAATCTGATGATGCGTTGAACGCCTTTATCAAAGAGCATGTGGAAAGCGCCTATCACCCCTGTGGCACCTGTAAAATGGGCGCGGTGGATGATCCAATGGCCGTCGTAGACCCAGAATGCCGCGTGATTGGCGTGGACGGTCTGCGCGTGGCCGACAGTTCCATTTTTCCGCGGATCACCAATGGCAATCTGAACGCCCCGTCCATTATGGTCGGAGAAAAGGCATCCGATCACATCCTAGGGCGCGATCCTTTGCCCGCATCCAACATGGAACCTTGGGTGCACCCAAATTGGGAAACCGAGCAAAGATAGCCAAGAACAGAATCCTTGATTTCAACCTAAAGTTCGCGCAAGCTGGCCACCATTATTTCGAAGTTCTTTGTTTTAGGTGGATATTATGGCCAAGAAACTTGCGCTTGTGGTGCATGGCATCGGCGAACAACAAGCGGGTGAAACGCTCGACGCGCTTGTTGGGGGGCTGACAGGGGATAGCGCCTGCACCATTGAAACCGAATTGCGGCACTTGCGCGAAAGAGACCGCGACAAACCCGACGGCGAAGACTGTCGCGATCAAAAACTCTATCCATGCCACATTCGTCGCGTGAAACAGGGCGGCGACGAAACCATATTCGCCGAAGCATTTTGGGGCGACATTTCGCGAGGGTCGACGGGGCAGGTGCGTGGCCTGATCGAGTTGTTCAAATTGATCATGGGCCTTGGTCATGTGGTGCGAGAAAACGCAGCCGAGATTTACGAAAACCCCAAGGCCACGCCGCGCAGAGCCGCGAATATGTTTGTGTATCTTATTCACGGGCCCATCACCGCCTTCAATTTCGCAATCGCACTTGCCGTTGCGCTGCTGTTCTTGGTGCAATGGCAATTTGGGCAAGTGGCGTGGGACGGGACCGCCGCCATGTTGGCAAGCGCGGCCGTGTTGCTAGTGGGATGGAAACTGCTTAGCCATCCCAAGGAAAGCTATCTTTATCAGATCTTTCACAGTTGGCTTCTGTTCGGGGCGATCGGGTTGGTTGTAATGGTCGCACTGTCTCATGCAATGACGTTCCTGCTCTCAGACGCCCGCAACACAGCCATCGCGACTGTGTTTGGATCGCGGTGCGAAGAGGGCCAGTTGTTCAGCGACTGTATGGATTTCTGGTATGCCGCGCTTTTGATTGCCATTTTGACGGCCTGTTGGGGCATCTGCATCGTGATTGTAGCCGCCACAGGATTTTGGGAAACGGTGCGGCGCATAAAGCTGGGGCAGGGCGCGCATAAGGCGCTATATCCACAAGCCCTGACCTTGGTGCTAACGATTTGGATGATTATCGTTGTGATGCTTTGGGTCGCGGTGTCCCAAATTGTGGTGCAATCAGCCGCGCAATTCGGGCTCGATACGGTCAACATAGATGTGATGGAAAAGGGCATGTTGCCAGCCATCAACTTTGTCTTCTACGTGTCTATTGCCCTTGGTATTATTGCGCTCGGCTCGGTCATTGCTTGGGCGGATCGTAAGATTTGGACAGGCCGATATGGACAGGTCAAACAGGATAAAGTGCCCATTCGCCGCTTGATTGTGCACCCGATGATCCTGATTGGCTTGACCCTCGCCATTGTCGTTATTGCGATTGGTGCGTGGAAAACCACCGAGGCCCATTTAGATTTAATCGCGATTGAAGGGCGTTTGACGCAGATTGATCTGCCGGATGAGGTGAAGGACGGGATTTTTAACTACACCCTGCAGGGCTACCATTTTCAGCAAAAATTCGTGGCCATTTTTGCCGTGATTTCCAGCTTAATCGTCATGTCCTACACCTATTTTCGGCACTATCTGGCAATGGGGATCGGTGTGGCCAAAGACATCGTTGTGTTCTTTGTGCGCCGTCCAAGCCCGTCTGTGTCAGAGCCAGCAGACAAAAACGTGCACCCGTTTCGCAATCGCATTCAGGACCGATTGGTCCATACGCTGATCCTGATGATTCAATCGGAAAACCCAGATGAGGTTGTGATCGTGTCCCATTCCCAAGGCACCGTCATTTCGATCGAAGCCCTGCGCGGTGGTCGAATGCGGGCGCAATTTAAATCCGCAGGTCTGCCAGCCCATGACATTGCGCTTGTGACCATGGGGTCCCCAGCGAGCCACCTATATGGGTTCTATTTCTCAAAGGCGTTTGATCTGACCTCCAAACATGCGTCCCAAGACGTTGAAGACGGTATCGCAAGCTGGTTGAACATCTATCGGCTGGACGATTTTGTTGGAACAGAGGTAGAGGGGCCAGACCCGAAATTGTTGACCAATGAATGGGTGCCGGCCAAAGGCCACACAGGCTATTGGACGGATGACTGCGTGTTGCGCCACCTTAAGAACTACACCTTCCCAGAGTTTTTGGAAGGTGACATTTAACTGGGTTTACAAGCGAAAGCAGGGCCATGCTGCGGGCAAACAGTCTTGGCTGTTTTCCTCACAATTCCCCCTTGCAAGGCGGCATTTTCGCGGCTAAACCCCCCATCACGGACAGGTGGCCGAGTGGTCGAAGGCGCACGCCTGGAAAGTGTGTAGGCGGGTGACCGTCTCCAGGGTTCGAATCCCTGTCTGTCCGCCATCAACCCCAGCCTTTTCTATGTATCCTAACGACGAGCATTTCCTCTGCTTTGACACGTAGATTTCCGTGGATAGACGGCTTTACTGCGTCACAGGGCAGGGGCTCTCCACACGCCTTGGTGTTTGGGTTTGCTCAGCGTGACGCCGTATTTGACTGCAAAAAGAGATCGCCGATCTGGGGTAAGTTGTACAGAGGGGCGAAACCCTGCGCTCTGGAAAGTTGGGGCTTTTGTCCCAGTTGAACGTGTAGGATAATTCTCCGTGTAACCCTTTGATCCGC
>CAYWIR010000088.1:4375-8101 GCA_964458375.1 uncultured Neptunicoccus sp. | reverse complement strand
CATCACGGCAACGTGGACAAATGGCGCAAAGAACAGGCCGAACACATAACCAAATCGCGTCGCCCCGACATGTGGGACCGCTATTCGAAGGGGAGCGATGACGCCTAGGCTTCAATGTTCCTCAAATACCTAAAAGCGGCTCTGCACCAAATACGCAAACCCCTTGCAAACCAAACCTGCCCAGCCTATACGCCCCAAGTGCTCCGACCCAGCTGGATTCGCAGTGCCGCTGTTGTGCTTCGCAACCTCTGGCCGCAAACCCACTAAGTTGGCAACGACCACACCCAAAACAGTTACCCCACCTCTGGCGGGCGCGCTTGAAGCCAAGACGCGGACCCGATCGAAGACACAGAGCTCTAGGAATGGCACCAAACAGCGCATAAACGCGTAAAACAAGGACTTTTACGATGAACATCATCGAACAGCTCGAAGCTGAACAGATCGCCGAACTCGGCAACGACATCCCAGATTTCAAAGCGGGCGACACCATCCGCGTAGGTTTCAAAGTGACCGAGGGCACACGCTCCCGTGTTCAGAACTACGAAGGTGTTTGCATTGCGCGTAAGGGCGGCAGCGGTATCGCAGCAGCCTTCACAGTGCGCAAAATTTCTTTTGGTGAAGGCGTGGAACGTGTGTTCCCACTGCACTCCCAAAACATCGAAAGCATTACAGTTGTGCGTCGTGGCCGTGTGCGCCGCGCCAAACTTTACTACCTGCGCTCCCGTCGCGGTAAATCTGCGCGTATCGCAGAAAAGACAAACTACCGTCCGCTCGCTTCAAAGTAAGCACAGCGCGTTTAAAGTTTCAAAAGGCGGTCCTAACGGGCCGCCTTTTTGCGTTTCTAAGTCTGCAACCCTTCTCTTTCGTGCGATTGTTTCCAATTTGACACAAGTTTTTGGGGTGAGTGGCGCTTTGGTTCCAAAATCCCGCCACATTCTTCTGCAATCCTAACGGGAATTGAGGTTTATTCAGGGGTATTTGGCAATGCTATCGTTTTTAATGCGCACCTTTGCGCTGTCTTTATCGATCTTTTGGCGCGCACTTCCATGCTGGGCCCTGCTGTTTGCCATTCTTTATGTGCTTGGGTCCTTCCTCGCCAGTTCCCCTATGATCTTCATTTTCCTGTTGATGTTGGCCTTTGGCACGCTCACCGTTTACATGCTGTTTGTACACATCCGATCAGGGTTGATTGCTGCAGATGAAGTGACGCCAACGGATTTGGGCAAGCTCTTTAAGCGGTCTTTCAAATTTTTCCGCTTTTACGCCATGGTGAACGGTATCTTTGTTGGCATGTCCCTTGTGATGTTTGTCATTGCGGCAAAGCTGGGCATCTTTGATTTGGCCGTTGCAGAGGAAGCACTCTATTCGGGCAGTGACGAAGACCTTCTCGCGTTTTACAGTGAAATGATGCACCCAGCCGCCTATGCCTATTTTGCGGTGATGCAGCTTCTGTCTCAAATGTTTTACGGCGCTTTTGCGGTGCCGATGGCTGCCAATGCGCACGCCTGTACCCCAAAAGGTCGCGATGTTGAAATTTTCTGGGGCTTTGGCGCACATACGATCCGTATGTTTTTGCTGAACCTTATCTCTAGTACAATCGTGATCGCACTGGTCGCAGCCTATATGTTCCTTTTGCTCACAATGCCTGTCTTTGATGGCAACACGATCTTGCAGTTTGAAAACATTGAAGACATTGCAATGCCGTCGACTGTGGCCTCCTATGCAATGCTCGCGGGTCTGGTCTTGTTCCCAATTGCTGGATTTGTGTGGATGGTAAGCCTTTGGTGTGCCGGCGCGACGGTTTGTTTCATGGATCACCGTGCAAAATTGCAAATGGCCAAAGATTTCGAAATGTCCCGCGTTTATGTGGAACCCATGTCCATGGATGAACTCCGTGCACTGCGGATGTCGCGTATGTCTGGCATGCCTGCAGAATAGGCGCAAAGACCCAAAATGAATGACCCAAAAACGGAGCAAGATAACCGCTTGCTCCGTTTGTTTTTCTGGTCTATACGGCCATCTTGTAATTCCGCAGGGTGACCGCGTTCCCGGGCCAGAACCATCTGATGCCGCACACGGATTAGCCCTCACACAGGAGCTTGGAACATGAAAAAAGAACTACACCCCGACTACCACATGATCGAGGTCAAATTGACCGACGGCACATCTTACAAAACCCGTTCTACATACGGCGAAGAAGGTTCTGTGCTGACACTCGACATTGACCCATCTGCACACCCTGCTTGGACTGGCGGGAACACAAAGTTGATGGATGCGGGCGGCCGTGTCTCCAAGTTCAAAAAGAAATACGAAGGTCTGGGCTTCTAAGCACTGCTTTTATTGTTTTCAAAACGCCGCTCCAATTTGGGGCGGCGTTTTTGTTTCTACCACGCAAAGTTTTTCAAATTTGGCGTCGTTTCCATATCGGAAACAATATTGTATTCGGAATCAGCATGGCTCATAGTGCAAGCTAAGCCCAAGCGACACATCACAAAAACGGGGCAGGGACTGCGATGGCGTATATTATCGTCTTTGGAAATGAAAAAGGCGGGTCTGGCAAATCTACGACCGCCATGCACGTTTTAACGGCGCTGTTGCGCAGTGGTTTTAAGGTGGGGGCGGTCGATCTTGATCTGCGTCAACGCACACTTGGCCGATATATCGAAAACCGCCATGAATATGTCCGCAAAACCAATGTCACACTGCCCCAACCGCAGCTTGGTGAAATGCCACACGCAGATGCGTTTGATGACGGAGACGAGGCAAAGTTGATCGCTTTTCAAAAGGCGATCCTTGCACTTGATGAAGGCAATGACTTTATTGTGGTGGATTGCGCCGGGTCTCATTCGGCGTTGGCCGAGCTGGCCCATGCCATGGCTGATACGCTTGTTACGCCCATGAACGACAGTTTTGTAGACTTCGACCTGCTGGCACGTATTGATCCTGAAACCACCGCTGTCACAGGCCCAAGTGTGTATTCCGAAATGGTTTGGGAAGCCCGCAAAGCCCGCGCCGAAACAGGTGCGCGTCCCATTGATTGGGTGGTCACACGCAACCGCGTTGGCGCACAAAACATGCACAACAAACGCAAGGTTGGTGCAGCACTGAAAGATTTATCCCGTCGTATCGGGTTCCGTCTGGCCCCAGGATTTTCGGATCGCGTTGTGTACCGCGAATTGTTCCCGCACGGGTTAACACTGTTGGACATCAAAGATGTGGGTGGTGGGTCTTTAAACATTTCCAACGTCGCCGCCCGCCAAGAGGTGCGCGATCTGGTTGCTGAACTGCAATTGCCTGGCGTTGAGATTACCTTTTAAACAAGCGGAAAATCCGCCCATCAATGGCGGCAAGCCCCGCTGCAATAATCAGCATGCCCGCAAATTGTTGTAGGGTTAGGATTTCTTCCAAAAACATCACGCCGAGGATGATCGCAAAGGGCGGTATGAGCAGTGTCACCAAGGCTATGTTTGTCGCGCCTGCGGTGGATAAGATGCGGAAATATAAGAAATAGGCGAGTGCCGTTGAAAAGGTCACCATGCCGAGCAAGGACAGAACCGCGGCGCTTGATGGCATAGAGTTCTCCCAAGGTTGTTCCACCAACATTGCAACGGGAAACAACAGCACGGCCGAACCGATCAATTGCCCCGTCGCCGTTGCCATAGGCTTCACTCCCAACCGTCCAAAGCGTTTACCAAAGATCGATGCAAAGGCATAAGACACCCCTGC
>CAYWIR010000088.1:0-4275 GCA_964458375.1 uncultured Neptunicoccus sp. | reverse complement strand
CCAACCGTCCAAAGCGTTTACCAAAGATCGATGCAAAGGCATAAGACACCCCTGCCGCCAAAACCGCCAAATGCGCAAGCAAGCTGCCACCAACGGGCGTGCCGATCAAGACAGCAACCCCCACAAAGCCAAGCAAGACACCGAGCACCCTTGCCCCAGTCATCCGTTCATCTGTTGTTAGGAAATGGGCCGCGATCACGGTAAATACAGGCATCATCGCGTTCAAAATTGAAGCAACGCCGCTTGCCAGTTCGGTTTGCGCCCAAAAGATCAGGCTGAACGGAATGGCGTTATTCATCAAACCCATGAACAGAAACGCGCCCCAAACGGATCGCTCTTTTGGCATTGAAACGCCTGTCAGGCGCAGAACCAACAATAGAATTGCAGCACCACCTGCAACACGAATGAATGCGATGGTCATGGGGGGAACCTCGACCACGGCCACGGCGGCGAAAAAGAACGTGCCGCCCCACACCAATGCCAAGAGCAAAAGCATGGACCATTCAAGCAGGGTCATCGTATGGGATTGTTGTTTCATACGCTTTCTATGCCGCAATCATCCAATAACAGCGACCCGTTTCTTGCGAGGTTTCACGCTTTCTCCGCTCAAAGCCCACTCCTTCCGCGCAGGTGGTTGAGTTTTCGCAAATAAATGCCAAATAATATTCAAACAAACAAAAGAGCGGACCCCATGCGCTGGATCAAAAGACTACTCATCGCCGTTGTGGCTTTTGTGGCGGCTGCCATTGCCCTTCTCTTTCTGCTGCCCACGGACAGGATTGGACAAATTGCGTCTGATCAGCTGAAAAAACAAACAGGACGAACGTTAACACTGTCAGGTGATTTCTCGCCCACGCTCTATCCAACGCTCGGGGTGAAAACGGGGCGCGTGACCATTTCCAATGCCGATTGGGCGACAGATCCGATCATGGTCGCCGCAGATGGGGCGGCTGTGGGCGTAAATTTGATGGCTCTCATGGGTGGCACGGTTGAAATTGAAAAGCTGGAACTCATTTCTCCCGTCATTAATCTAGAAAAGGCTAGGGATGGTCGGGTGAACTGGGATTTATCCAATGCATCTGTTGCGTCTGGCACGGCATCACCGTCTTCTTCTGGTGGAACACAACCGTCCTTGGAACTCGGCCAGATTTCAAATGGTCAGGTGGTGTTCAAGGACCGCGCGGCTGGTACAATGATGAACGTAACGGCGATCAACGGAACCGTTTCCTTGCCTAAAGGCAAGTCATTGGCGTCAGTGGACCTATCCGCGGTCATCGACGGCACGGCTGGTGCAATCAAGGGCACAATTGCCGATCTCGGGGCACTGACACAAAACACTCCAACACCCGTGAACGGCACGCTTGTTGTCGGCGGTGCAAATGTCACTCTTGATGGTACTGTGGCACTGACAGATGGGCTGCCCCGCGTTGATGGCTCGTTCCAAGTAAGCGCCAGCGACCTGACGGCCACGGCTGAAACTTTAAAAATTGTGCTGCCCGAACAGGCGCAATCGCTCAAAGACCTTAACGTCGCGGGACAGATGAAACTGAACGACACGACTTTGTCGCTTAATTCCACGCTCAAGGCCGCTTACGCGGGCCAAGCAATCACAGGGACACTTGCTCTCTCAGGTGTTGGGGACTGGATGAATGCGCCAGAGTTTAACACCGATGTTTCGCTTGATATGCCGCAAATTGGCCAAGTGAGCTATAATGGGCGTGTCGGACAGGCCAGTGAAAATACTATGGATGGTGACTTCAGCGCCCGCTTCAGCGATGTGCGGCGCGCCATGGCATTGGTTGGGGTCGATCCTGAAACACCAAAAGGAACCTTCCAGACAGGCAGTATGAAAGGCACGCTCGCGCTGACACCTGCTGGCAAATATCGCTTGCGCAATGCCACGTTAACGCTCGATCAAAACACGCTCACAGGGGCCATAAGCATCACACCACGCGAACCACGCCCCCTTTTGTTGGCACAACTGAACGGCAAGGCGCTCGACTTCAGCGCCTACACCGCTGACAGCGCGGGCGGCTCTGGTAATGGATCTGTCAACGAACGCACCAGTGCAGGTTGGTCGAAAGAGCCGATTGCTTTGAAAGGGCTGGATGCTGTTGATGCGGATGTAGATCTGCGCGCGCAGGGTATTAACCTTGGCGTCAGCAAGCTTGGCAAAACGGACATCTCGGCGCGTGTGCGGGATGGATTGCTGACCCTGACACTGCGCGATGTGCGTGTGTTCCAAGGGGCCATGGCAGGTAAGATCAACCTTCGTGGGGGCGACACTGTTGCCTTTGACACCAACATCAAAGCCAATGGTGTCCAGCTCGAGCCGCTCTTGGGTCAATTGCTGGATATGGATCGCCTGCGCGGCGCCGGCAACACAACCTTAAACCTGAAAGGGCGTGGTCAAAGTCTCCATCAAATCATGACCTCTTTGTCAGGGAATGGTGCGGTGAAATTTACTGATGGGGCGATCAAAGGCATCGATCTCGCTGCGATGATGCGCAACTTGAAATCCGCCTTTGGCGGGTTTGAAGGCGCGACCGAGTTTTCCAGCCTTGATGGCACGTTTTCTATGGAGAAAGGCGTGTTGCAAAACGTCGACCTCGCACTTCTTAGCCCGCTCTTTAAGGCCGCTGGTAAAGGCTCCGTGGATATTGGTGGGCAGGCTATGAACTATGTCGTAACGCCCACGCGCCTGTCCAAAGACGCAGAGTTTTCTGTGCCTGTTATCATCACGGGTCCTTGGCAAGATTTGAAATTTCGCCCAAATCTGGACAAGCTGTTGGACCTGTTGCTCGATAAAAAGCTGAAAGACAGCGAAGAGGCGCAGAAGATCAAAAAGAAGCTAGATGCGGCGAAAGCCAAGCTGAAAAACCCTGAAGACGAGATTAAAAAGAAGCTGCAAGAAGAGCTGCAGCGTAAGGTACAAACCGAAGACACCGACACCCGTTCTTTAGAAGAACAGGCAAAGGATAAGATCGAAGATGAAATCGGCAACGCGCTGAAAAAGCTGTTCGACTAATCCTTTGCGGTTTCTCTATTTGTAAACAGGTGCGCGCTTTTGCATCTGCGCCATTACGGTTTCCATCTGATGTGGGTAGCCGATGATTTTGGACTGCAACTCCCCTTCAAGCACCAATTGGTCTCGTCCTTTGCCCCATAGCTGATCCACCAACGCCTTGCTGCCTGCGATGCTGTCAGGGGATCGTGCGGCCAAATCGGCGGCCATTTTGCGTGCTTCCGCTATGGGATCGTCAGAAAGGTAGCTGGTTAAGCCCAGCGCATGTGCTTCTTCCGCGTCCACAATGCGGCCTGTCATGATCAACTCTTTCGCCTGATCGGCGCGCATCAGTTGGGGTAGGCTTTGGCTGATACCCATGTCCGGGATGATGCCCCATTTGGCCTCCATGATTGCCATACGCGCATCCCGCGCCATGAACCGAAAATCAGCGGCAAGGGCCAATTGAATGCCTGCGCCAAAGGCGACGCCTTCAATGGCGGCGATCACTGGAACCTTCAATTCTTGCCACGCCACTGTCGGGCGTTGAAATCTGTTGCCGCGATCTCCGTCGGTGCGCTGGGCCAATTCCGTGCGCATGCCATCAATATCAGCGGCAAACTGCATTAACGCGCTGGTGTCGATACCCGCACAAAAACACCCGCCGTTGCCATACATCACAACTGCACGAACATCTTCGTTGCCTTGCAAGGATTCCCCTGCCGCGGCCAGTTCTTCAAAAAACACCGCATCAAGCGCGTTTTTCTTTTCAGGGCGGTTCAATCGAACCTCTGCCACATGGTCATTGATCTCGATTTCTAAGCGTTCATACATCTGGGCACCCTTATGTTTGTCCGCACCAACTTGCGTCATATTTTCAAACGGCTAAAGCCCCCAATCACATGACGTCGCGTTTGGTTGAAAAAAACCAGACCTGTGTCGCTTTTTATCCTGACGCCTCTGTCTGCTTTGGGCTACACACCAAGCGGGAAACGGGATGGAACCATGGCACTACTTTTGGGCGTTGATACAGGTGGCACGTACACCGATGCGGCATTGATCAAAGATGACGTTGTTATCGCATCTGCCAAATCGCTAACAACCCGCCATGACCTTGCAGAAGGGGTCGGTTCCGCCGTTCAGGCCGTTCTAAAACAAGCCAAAACTGCACCGGGCGAAATTTCCCTTGCCTCCTTGTCCACTACGCTTGCCACCAACGCTTTGGTCGAAGGGCAGGGGGCCCGCGTGTGCTTGGTCTTTATTGGGTTCAA
>CAYWIR010000087.1:0-8138 GCA_964458375.1 uncultured Neptunicoccus sp. | reverse complement strand
CCACCCAGACAACGCCAATCACATAGCGTCTAAGGCTGCCTCAATCTGCGCACGCATTTCTGGCGATGCCGCGTTCAAAACCCGCCGCAACCTGTGCGTGCCATAGTTTTTGTATTTGTTTTCAATCCGTTCCATGACCGTGTCGAAACGGACAACGGGATGGTACGCTTGGCCCAAATCATCATCTTCAAGCAAGGGTTCATACAAATGCGGTGGATTGGTTTCAAAGGTATCGTCGGGAAACATCTCGGGCAATATCTGATCAAGCGCGGCATAACTAAAAGCACCCTCTTGGATCGCACCAACCAGCACACCTTCGTCGTTCAACCGCCCTTTTGGCGTATCCACCAATGATCGCTTGCGCAGCTTCAACATGGCGCGCACCAAATTGCGATGCAAACGGGTTGCAGGGAAGATACAGCCCCACGCAGGGTCCAACCCCAGAAACTTAAGAGGGCGCGAATAGCGCGGCACGCTGTCCATAGGCCCAAGCCGAACCGCAAGCGCATCCTCATGCTGACGATCAAGGTGTTCCACCAGCGTTTTTGCCGCCGACGGGGACAGAAACACATCTGATTCAATCAAACAGTAATAGTCATATTCCGCATAGCGTGCGAGCGCGGCATAATAACAAACATCCCCCCAAAACCAGCCCCAATCCTCTGGCGGGTTCTCAAGCCCAAGGGTGGTTAACCGTGCAGATGTCAAAGAAACTTTGTCATACGGACCCGTGTCCACCACGCCGCGGCTTTCATCACAGACAAAAACAACCATAGCCCCCGCCGCAGTGCTCAGCGTTTGGGCCAATCGTTCCGCCACGGGGTCAAAAGCCATGGATCGGATCAAAAACAGGGTCTTAGTCATAGGGTTCTTGTGCCTGTTGGTCGTGTAGCGCGGTTTGTCCTGCGAGTTCGATTTCGCTGAACTCTAACGGGAAAAGTGAACCGAGTACAGAACTCCCACACATCAATCGAAACGCTGGATCGCAGCAAATTGGTTCAACAGGTCGATCAATTGCTTCATTTTGTCATCATCAAAGTCTTCGCGGATCGTCGCATAAGTGCGCTCAGAATGCTGCGCCACATTCTCCATCTTTTCTTTTGCTTTGGGCGTGATCGTGATCCAAGACCGCCGCGAGTCTTCTTCGTCACGATGGCGCGAAACATAGTCCCGCTCTTCTAATGTATGTAAAATGCGCGTGACACTTGGCATGTGCAACGCTGTTTGTTGTGATAATTTACTAATGTCGAGCGGGCCAAGTTCGGCTGTCACACGCAAAACGCGCCACTGTTGTTCCGTGAATCCCGCATCCGCCAAAGCCCCACGCCAATGAGACAAAAACGCCTCACGCGCGCGCACCAACACAATCGGCAAGGTTTGACCAACGGGCAACAAACCAAGGTCTTGGGATGGATTTCCACCCTTGTCTTCAAACGTCATTGAAATGCCCCTAAACATTTGCACCTGACGGCGCTTCCAAAATTATAGGACAAAAGTTTCACATGATAAATACAATCCAGAAAAATGTTTTGAAAACCGCGCACGTTATGCGCTTGGCTAAACCCTGTTGACTCAATCCCACAAGATATATAATTAACGTGTTAACGGTTAAGGACTCCACATGCCACATCTATCCTATGAATACTCCGCCAATCTGGCCACTGACATAAACCATGATGCGCTCTGTGGTGTCTTACATACCGCCGCCCTCGAATCTGGCCTGTTTGAACTGGGTGCCCTGCGTGTGCGGGGCCATAAAGCAGACACCTACGCCATTGCGGACCTGCTGCCGCAAAACAGCTTTTTACACCTGACCATCAGCATCGGCGCAGGCCGCGCCGCAGATGCGAAACAGGCAGCTGGGGCGCACATCTGGACGGCATTAACCGAACATCTATCTGCATTGTTCGATACGCCACATTTTGCGCTGACCATGGAAATACGCGAAATCGATCCTGATTTCAGCTGGAAGAAAAACGCAATTCACCCGCGCATCCGCGCTCAAAAGACCTGAAAGGACTCCCATGTCTGATCTGAAAACAAATCTCGCAAAAGCCGAAGGTTACCTCGCACGGTTCCGCGCTGATGGTGTGTTGAACCACATCAACGGGCAAGCTGTGCAGGCAGATGACGGTGATACTTTTGAATCCCTATCCCCTGTAGACCTGAAACCGCTTGCCACTGTGGCGCGCGGCAAAGCGTCTGACATAGACAAAGCCGCTCGCGCTGCGCAAGCGGCCTTTAAAGGCTGGTCAGAAACCGATCCCAAAGAGCGCGCAGCAATCCTGCACCGCATCGCAGATGGCATCGAAGCGCGCGCCGAAGAAATCGCTTTCGTTGAAGGCATGGACACAGGGCAGGCTCTGCGATTCATGTCCAAAGCCGCGATCCGCTCCGCCGTGAACTTCCGCTTCTTCGCTGACAAAGCCGTCGAAGCACGGGACGGCAAATCCATGTATGCGCCAAACCAATTGAACGTCAGCAGCCGTAAGCCGATCGGCCCTGTTGGCATCATCACCCCTTGGAACACGCCCTTCATGCTCGCCACATGGAAAATCGCCCCTGCGATTGCCTGCGGCTGCACAGTGGTCCACAAACCAGCCGAATTTTCGCCCCTCACCGCCCGCCTTCTGATCGAAATTGCCGAAGACGCCGGTTTGCCCCCAGGTGTTTGGAACCTTGTGAACGGCATGGGCGAAGACGCAGGCCGCGCACTGACAGAACACCCCGCCATTAAGGCAATCGGCTTTGTCGGCGAAGGCGCCACTGGTACGCATATCATGCGCCAAGCCGCACCAACGCTGAAACGCTTCCACTTTGAACTCGGTGGCAAAAACCCTGTAATCGTCTTTCCTGACGCCGATCTTGAGCGGGCCGCAGATGCCGCCGTCTTTATGATCTATTCCCTCAACGGGGAGCGCTGCACATCCAGCAGTCGCCTGTTGGTACACGAAAGCATCTATGACGACTTCACCGCCAAAGTGGCTGAAAAGGCGAAAAACATCACCGTTGGCCACCCGCTTGATCCAAACACAACCGTTGGCCCCCTGATCCACCCTGTCCACGAGGAAAAAGTCCTCAGCTACATCAAAATCGCGCAAGAAGAGGGCGCAACCCTCGCCGCAGGTGGCAGCAAACCAGACGGACTTGGCGACGGCTGTTATGTGGCCCCGACCCTTTTCACGAATGCCACAAATGACATGCGCATCGCCCGTGAAGAGGTCTTCGGCCCCGTACTCACAGCCATCCCCTTCACGGATGAGGCCAACGCGCTCGAAATCGCCAACGACACGGAATATGGCCTAACTGGCTACATCTGGACCTCAGATGTCACCCGCGCCATGCGTTTTTCCGATGCGCTTGATGCGGGCATGGTCTGGGTCAATTCCGAAAACACACGCCACCTGCCCGCCCCCTTTGGCGGCAGCAAAGCCAGCGGTATTGGGCGCGACGGCGGCGATTGGTCCTTTGATTTCTACATGGAAACCAAAAACATCGCCTTTGCCATGTCCGAACACAAAATCCCAAAACTCGGAGGTTGATATGTCTTTACCCAAACCAAATCTCTATCCCGACTTCAACGTGGTCCGCCTGTCCCATATCGAACTGGTTGTGTCGGACCTCGCAAAATCCAAAGCGTTTTACGTTGATACTTTGGGCCTGCAAGTCACCTATGAAGACGCCACCCACATCTATCTGCGCGCCATGGAAGAACGCGGCCATCACTGCGTCATCTTGATGAAAGGCGACACAGCCAGCGTCAATGTTTGCGGCTTTAAGGTATACGACGAAGACGACCTCGACCGCGCTGAAACGTGGTTCAAAGCCAAAGGAATGCCCACATCGTGGGTCGTTCGCCCCCACCAAGGCCGCACGCTGCGCACCACAGACAACATGGGCATGCCGATAGAGTTTTATCACAAAATGGACCGACTAGAGCCGATCCATCAACAGTATAAACTCTACAATGGCGTCAAACCTCTGCGGCTCGATCACTTCAACTACTTCTCATCGAATGTGGATGAAAGCATCGCCTTTTGGAACGACATGGGCTTTCGCGTGACAGAACACACATCCGATGCAAAAACAGGCCGCAACTGGGCCGCGTGGATGCATCGCAAGGGCGGCGTTCACGATGTGGCGTTCACCAACGGAACAGGCCCCCGCCTGCACCACCTCGCGTTTTGGGTGCCAACCCCGCTCAACATCATCGACCTTCTCGATCTGATGGCCACAACGGGCTACGTTGCAAATATCGAACGTGGGCCGGGCCGTCACGGCATCTCAAACGCGTTTTTCTTGTACATTCTCTGCCCAGATGGACATCGCACGGAAATCTACTGTTCGGATTACCAAACCGTTGACCCCGATCACGAACCCATCAACTGGGACCTTCAGGATCCGCAACGTCAAACCCTATGGGGTGCTGCCGCGCCGCGCAGTTGGTTTGAACACGGCTCCACCTTCGAAGGGGTTCCAACGAAAGACAGTGACCTCAAGGCGCAACCCATCATCGCCCCCTAGGACGACTTGAACTTACAGCGCGACTTGTCGAAATCCGCTTTCGCACGTTCTAAAAACCCCTCCAGCTCGCGATAATCGTCTGGATTGAGAAAGTACTTATAGTCCGGATCTGGTCCCGCAATGTGCGTTTGCAACGCACCTTGCGCGTTCAGGATAACCGACCGTGGGACATAGCCGCCTTCTGGCGCATAGCGATCGTTGGTCGCTTCTTCATGATCCCGATCCACAATCACAAAAACGAAATCCTTGGACAGCCGCACGATAGAGCGTTTTTTGAACGCACTGCGATACCGCTTACAATGCGGACACCAATCTGTGTGGAACAGGACAAAAACAGGTTTGCACTCCGCCTTGGCCGCCTCCAGCCCAGATTGAAAATCCACCCAAGTAATCTGGCGATCATTAAACCCCGCCTTCACCGTCCCTGCAAAACTCGGCAAAGCGCCAATAACGGCCAGAATGCCACCAATCATCATCTTTTTGATGGGGTTCATGCCACACGCTCCTCGTTCTTTTCCAACTCTATAGGTGCCACCCTACCCACAGTTCACACAATTGCGATCAAAAAAGAGGTTAAATCCTGCGCCGTTTTGCGCTAGGCTTTTCTTAATTAATCTTGAGGAACACTATTATGAAACGACGTGAATTTATCGCATCCGCCGCCGCCGCTGGCGTGTTTATACCAAAACTCAGCTTCGCGTTTGACAGCACAATCGCCAAAGAAGCCCCAATCCCTGACGCCTTCGCCCCAAAAATCGTGCCCGTCAAAGGGGGCCTGCCGGGTGAAATTCACGTGGTTCCAGATCACTACTCGCTCTACCTGATGCAGGAAAACAAAAAGGCGATCCGCTACTACGTCGGCGTAGGCCGCGAGGGCTTGTATGAAAGCGGCGCTTTCTTTGTGGGGGCGAAAAAAGAATGGCCAAGCTGGACTCCAACGCAAGACATGATCAAACGCTCACCGAAATCCTACAAACAGTTCGAAGACGGAATGCCAGGGGGCCCAAACAACCCACTTGGCGCGCGCGCGATTTACCTGTTCTATCCCGGCAGAGGCGACAGCTTCCTGCGCATCCATGGCACCAACCGACCAAAAACCATCGGCTTTGATGTGTCAAACGGCTGCGCCCGTCTGGTGAACGCACATGCCGTAGACCTCTACAATCGCACCCAAAAAGGTGCCAAAGTCTACCTGCACCCCAAAGGGCTCTACCCGAAAAAGCCGATCTGGAAAGTGAAAGAAAGTTAAGTCACATAGACTGGTGTCTTAAACTTATGTTTGTGCATTTTGATTTCATTCTTTGAAATCGAAAGCCCCTTGCGCCATTGATCGCCATGCATCACCTCAGCATATTCCTTGGCGTAATCGCGGAATTGGTCGTTTGTCACGGCAAAGGAAATCGGCAAATGCCGAAGCGTGTTCAGCACAAACGGATCCGCTTGCACCCCGCTCGGCACCACATAAATTTCATGCGCGCCTAGCCCAAAGATATCCATCAACAGCCGCAAATCATGCCGTGTCTTTTCTGAAAACGCGCCGTGTTCTTGCAGCGTATGAAAGATGTTCGCATCAAAGAAGCACACCACGCGATACCCCTCTTGGCGCAATTGTTCCGCAACCAAACCCAGCGGCTGTGCATCCAGTCCATTGGCCCGCCCAAAATGGTACACATTACTGCCATCGAGCACCGCCGTTTTTGCATCTAACCGCAGGTCGCGCATGAACCGCTGCCGATCATGTTCTAACAGAAAATGCGGGGCCTTCCTGCGTTTGGCTTTGCGCGGCTGCGCCATGCGGCTGTTTTGCACAATCAACCACAGCACAATCAACGCACCCAAAATTTCTAGCATGATGATGGTGTCCGCTGCGGACCCCAACATGGCCCAAACCACCAGCACCCCGATAAAACAAAGGAGCAGAATCCTGTTTAACACAGAATATAGAACCGCTCGTTTCCATCCTATTGAAGCGGTTTCAGTCTGCGGTTTTCCCAAGCCATCCAGCTTTTCACCCAAAGTCATTGGTGCCTGCATTAAAATTCTCGTCTCTCAAAATATGGTTTAGTTTCTAATGTATAACCCTGACTAAAGCCCTGCATCAGCGCCCAACTCAACCTAGGATGATACAAACTCCAGCGCCATACCAAAACGCGAAGACCGTACAGAAAACGGCGCTTTGGGCTGCCCCAAAGCGCCGTTAACACTTTAACCTTTTGAAAATCGCAACACGACACCCATACCAAAGGACCCCTGTTTCTGGGTGGTTTGCTTTTTTCTTTTTGCGCCATTAACGAATGGGTTAACGCCGCAATAAGAAGGGTCTAGTCCTCTTGCGGAATGACCCGCAAACCCAACTCGCGCAGCTGTTCGTTTGTCGGCTCGGACGGTCCGCCCAGCATCAAATCTTCGGCCCGTTGGTTCATTGGGAACATGATCACCTGACGGATGTTTTGTTCATCCGCAAGCAGCATCACCAGACGGTCAATCCCTGTCGCACAGCCAGCATGGGGCGGCGCGCCATAGGTGAACGCATTGACCATCCCACCAAAGCGTTTGTCCACTTCTTCATTGGGGTACCCAGCCAGTTCAAACGCCTTATACATGATCTCTGGCTTGTGGTTCCGCACAGCCCCAGAAATCAGCTCATAACCGTTACAAGCAAGGTCATACTGATACCCAAGGATCTCTGTTGGTTCCTTGGTCATCAGGTCGTCCATACCGCCCTGTGGCATTGAAAACGGGTTGTGGCTGAAATCAATCTCGCCCGTGTCTTCGTCCTTTTCGTACATCGGGAAATCAACGATCCAGCAGAACTCAAACTTATTCGTATCCGTCAGGCCCAGCTCTTCGCCGATCACATTACGGGCACGCCCTGCAACGCCTTCAAACGCCGCTGGTTTCCCACCAAGGAAAAACGCCGCGTCACCCACGCCCAGACCCAATTGCTCACGGATCGCTTCCGTCCGCTCTGGCCCAATGTTCTTGGCCAGCGGTCCAGCCGCTTCCATGCCTTCGCCCTGATCCCGCCAAAAGATGTAGCCCATCCCTGGCAGACCCTCTTGTTGGGCAAATTTGTTCATACGGTCACAGAACTTGCGCGACCCACCTGTCGGCGCTGGAATAGCACGAATTTGCGTGCCTTCGTTTTCCAACAAGCTTGCGAAAATCTTAAACCCAGATCCCGCAAAATGCTCGCTAACCACTTGCATCTTAATAGGATTTCGCAGATCAGGCTTATCAGAGCCATACCACAAGGCCGCATCTTTATAGCTGATCTGCGGCCAGTTTTGGTTCACAGCGCGGCCGCCGCCGAACTCTTCCATCACGCCTTTTAGAACAGGTTCAATCGTGTCGAACACGTCTTGCTGCTCCACAAACGACATCTCCATATCCAACTGATAAAAGTCAGTCGGAGAGCGATCCGCCCGTGGATCTTCGTCGCGGAAACACGGTGCGATTTGGAAATATTTGTCAAAGCCAGCCACCATGATCAGCTGCTTAAACTGCTGTGGTGCCTGTGGCAGCGCGTAGAATTTGCCAGGGTGCAGGCGGGACGGAACAAGGAAATCCCGCGCCCCTTCAGGCGAAGACGCAGTGATGATCGGCGTCTGAAA